>JAOZHK010000244.1 GCA_026014905.1 Candidatus Bathyarchaeota archaeon | reverse complement strand
TACGTCTTCCATGTTTTCGATGGCATTGAGTAACATTAACCAAGGTCCCAAACTTTTGATACTTACTATTGGTTTTTTACAATCTAAAATCTCTTTAATTAAACCTAAACGGAAATCATCAATGCTCTCTTCAACGACTTCAACTTGCCCCGCTGCATCAATCGCTTGTTTTGGTCCATCACTCAATTTGTGAAACGCGATACGGACTTTATCGACGATTTCCACGCACATACTGGCCATCTCTTGTAGATGAGAAATGATCAATTCGTTGAGACATTCGGTTGATGCAAATGTGCGGAGCTTTCTCGCCGCTGATTTAGCATTTTCCGCAATATCATCGGCGGTTAGTACAAGACGGATCACTTCTTCTCTAGCGATCGGATGGAGTGGTCCAGATGACACGTCCAGTAAAATTTGGTGTTTGATGTCGTCAGCTGCTCGTTCACTGTCGAATGCAGCTTTGTACTGTTCTTCTAAGGAATGAAAATCACCTGAACAAAACGAGAAAACAGCATTTTTCATACTCGCTACTGTGTCATAGATTTTGTCAAGATGAGTAGTGCATAAGGATAGTACCATTTTTTCTTCCCGTCGAGAGAGCCATATTGTGATATTAGAGGATTTAAACATGTTTGACTCACTTATCATTAAACTTGGAATAATTGCCCGCTACTAACATTGAGCTCTGCATATTATATATATGTGTATTGAGATATTTAGATGAGAAACGTTGGAACGGAGAAACTTGTTATCGTGGTTTGAAAAACGCCGCCAAACTATGACTTTGAGTCTAGCACAGAATCAAATCAATAAAGTGATTGATACTGTTGCAGAGTTAGAAAAAGCAATTGCGGCTTTTTCTGAGAATAAAGTAGCGGAGGCGGGAAAATGCATTGAACGATTATTTATCTCTGAAGTAGAGATCGATCAATTACGTCGAGCCATCTTCATCGAATTAACAAAAGGTACACTTCCTCCAAAATATCGAGAAGATTTAAAAGCTCTCATCAGTCGTTTAGACCGACTTGCTGACTACGTGAAAGATGCGGCACGCAGCGTCAACATTCTCGTGATATCAAAATCAGATATACCTATTGAATTCTTAACCATTTTTGGGCGGATGGCTAAAAACTTGGCTGAATGCACAGTAAATCTTCGGAACAGTATTGAAGCTTTAGGAGATAATCCCTCCCAGGCTATCGAGTTTGCGAGTAAAGTAGATGAATTAGAGGAGGAGATTGATGAAGATCATCTTCGGGCTAAACTTTCATTTATTCGCAATTCTGAGGAAGTGAATCCACCGACTTTTCTCATACTTAAGGATTTAGCGGACTCATTGGAACACGCTGCAGATATGTGTGCGGACACTTCTGACTTCATTATAGTATTGGCTGCTAGTGAGGAATAAGGTGGCTACTTCCCAGCTAATGTGCTGAACCTGCGATACAAGCTCTATATAGATTACGTAGAGAATCTAAATAAGGTATATCGAGTTGAAGAGGCTTGGGGTAACTGTATGTTATTCGTTAGAAGAGGATATCTGCTGTTATTAACAGGGATCCTCGTTGGATTTATTGTCTTTTCGGCGATCTCGTCAATTTATACAGGAAGTGTCTCTCAGAGGGGTAGCGGTGAATTCCCAACTGCGATAGACATTGATTTTTTGTTGACCAGCGAGAAACAGGGTTGGGTCGAACAAGTCACGCCTCGATTTGAGGAATGGTTTCAGGAAACCTTTAACATATCAATTACCGTGCGACTGATTGTGACCGGAACACATGACACAGTCAATCGTATTCTTGATGGGAGTGAGAAGCCAACGATCTGGAGTCCTGCTGCAAGTTTATGGATTCCATATATGAACACAAAATGGCGAAACATTACGGGAGCCAACTATGATCTCGCTGTTGATTGGACGCCTATCGCCTTGTCCCCCGTAGTATTAACCGGGTGGGGATCATTTCTTCAGGATCACGAAGTTTCAGGCTTTATGGATCTGTACAGGTTAGCTGAAGATGGCGTTGATTTCAAGTATGGACATCCTGATCCACTGTTAAGTAATGGTGGAACCATGACCGTAGTTCTCGAATTTGCTGAAGCAGCAGGAAAAAAACCTGAAGACTTGACAATCGATGATTTGAAAAATGAAACCGTAATTGACATTGTATCCACCATCGAATCAAAATCAATCACTTATGGTAAAAGCACGGGATTCTTTGGAGCTTGGGCAGCAGAAAATGGCCCGTCAGCCATCCAATTCTTTGGCATCTACGAAAATGTGGTGATTGACAATTCAGTAAAAGCCCTAAGTAAATGGAATGATCCCCTAATTGCGATATACCCAGAACAAGGTACAATCATGGCGGATCATCCCTTTGTAATTTTGAACGCATCTTGGATAGATCCTTGGCAGCGATTCGCTGCAGGTCAATATCTTTTCTATCTTTTAAAACCTGAGAATCAAGAGCTCTCACAAATCTATGGATTTCGACCTGCTAGTTCAAGTGTCCCCCTTGATCAATCCTTGTTTGATCCTTCAAATGGTGTCCAATTTGAAATACGTGTGCCAGTCTTAAAACCTCTTAAAGGCGAAGTGATGGAAGCCATGTTTACCGCATGGGTTAGAGTCAGAAACACAGGGATCTAGGAGTGTTCGAATGGGTTATAAAAATAAGAGGTCTCTATTTCCAAAGTTTGTGACGTCATCAACACTTATAGCGTTTATAATTTTTATCATACTACCCACTTTTTTTCTTATTTCCTACGTTTTTCTGCGATGGAATGAAGTTAGAATTGAGGTCTTTGATAATCCCATCATTGGTAACGAAAATTGGCTACAAATCCTTAAGGTTCTCTTTTTCTCATTTCGATTATCTTTATTCACAGTGCTCTTTGACTTGATTTTTGGAATTCCCTTAGCATATGTACTGGCACGGAAATCGTTTCCAGGAAAAAGTTTAGTTGAGGACATCGTAACTCTTCCCCTGGTAATCCCAACATCAGGGTTTGGGTTTGCCACATTAATAACGTGGACTACGGTGTCTGGAATTGGAGGCGCGTTGGGACTTAATGCAGGTGTCATTCCACTTGATGCTACTCTACCGATCATTAATATTCCATTAATAGTGTTCATCGTACATGTTGCCTTAACATTTCCATACATCGTTCGCACATTGGAAACAAAAATTCAGGCTATCGATACTACATTCGAGACAGCGTCTCGAACCTTAGGTGCCAACCCATTAACAACATTTCGGAATATATTATTTCCCTTATCATTACCAGGTATTTTCTCAGGATCTGTTTTAGCCTTTGCTCGTTCGCTCGGTGAAACAGGAGCAACATTGATTGTTGCTGGCGTAAGTTCAACTGCTTCGATCGCTATCGTTCGATGGACTGCAGAGTTTAAATTAGCTACAGCATCGTTTCTCGGAAGCCTCTTAGTTGTGATAGCATGGGCAATCATTCTTCCAGTTGAAATATATGTTAGCCGTGGATCCCGATCTTTTAAAACGTCGATTCAGTTTCCTCAAACTTTAATCAACCGAATCATGCGTTTTGAAAAATTCGCCTCTCAAAAGCTAAGTCGTGTTAAAGATTTCACGCCATTAATAATCGTTATCTTAACCGTGATATTGCCAATAATTGTGGTCACTAACTCGGTTATTTTTTACTGGTCAGCGGACCCCTATACGGGAAAAGAGCAGGGAGGAGTACTGTATCAACTTTTTGGTCCTCCAAACTACTTTGACATTCTAACGAAAGCAACTCTCACCTCGCTTATCGTCGCATTGGTTGCGACCTTTATTTCGATGTGTATCGCAATTCCTTTAACATTTATTATTGAACGAAAATGGTATGGCGGCATCATCCGATCATTACTAAAAATACCATTAATCATTCCTACATCATCACTGGGATTATCTGTATTACTTCTTTGGGGCAGTAATGGCTTGAACCTCGTCAGCTCCGGAATCTGGTTAATTATCTTAACACACATCGTGTTTTCTGTTCCAGTAATTGTTGAATCCATTATTGCTGCATATGAAGGAGCGGATATTCAGATGTTTGAAGATTCCGCCCGAACTCTTGGTGCAACCGCGTATAACGCCCTTGAAACGGTGTCATTACCCTTGATTAAAGGTGGAATTCTGACCGGCTTCATCCTGTCATTTACCCATTCATTAGGAGAAACTGGAGCGACGTTTATCGTGATGGGCAGAGACATCACTGTTCCAGCGTTGGTTATTAATATGGTTGAAGCCCTGGCTCTACCTGCTGCTCTTTTCACATCTACTTACTTGATCATTTTATCTTTGATTCTGTTAGCAATCATTCGACTCACAACACGGAGGTAACCGAGTGACCCTTATTTCATTAGAAAATATAACGAAACGATTTGACGAAATTGTAGCTATCAATCAATTATCTTTGACAGTTGAAGATGGAGAATACATCTGCATTCTAGGACCAACCGGAGCAGGAAAAACTACCTTACTGCGAAGTATAGCAGGATTAGTGAAAACAGATACCGGGAAGATCATCATCAATGATGAAGTCGTAAACGATAAACCCCCAGAAGAACGGGATACATTATACATGTTTCAGCAATATGCACTATTTCCTCACATGAACGTTTGGGAGAACGTGTCTTACGGGCCAACAATTAAAAATTGGCAGAACGAGAGAATAGAACAACTCACTCGCGAAATTCTTGACATGGTGCATTTAGCAGAAAGAGCTGATTCATTCCCACACGAATTAAGTGGTGGAATGCAACAACGAGTTGCCCTCGGCCGGGGAATCGCATCGGGGGCCCGAATTCTCCTCCTCGATGAACCTTTAGGAGCCCTTGACGCTCGACTCAGAGTAGATCTTCGGGCACAGCTACGAAAACTAGTGAAAGATCAAGCATTGACTGCGATTCATGTCACTCATGACCAGGAAGAAGCTTTGATGATAGGAGATCGAATTGTCGTGCTACGAAACGGACAAATCGAGCAAATAGGATCACCGCAAGAGATTTATGAACACCCTCAATCTATTTTTGTCGCGAGTTTCGTTGGAGGTGCGAATTTCATTGAGGGCAACGTTTTTGACCGCGATGAAACATTTTCAACGATTGAGTTGCGAGGAGGACTTGAGATTCGTGTCCAGAACACGCAGTTCAAGATTGGCGACCGGGTCGTTGTCGCATTCAGACTTGAAGACACGAAGATCACTGAAGAAGAGGGAGAGGGCGTAAACAATTTACAGGGCACGATTGAAACCGCTATGTTCATTGGCGGTTTCATCGAATATCAAGTTCTACTTGACAACAGAGAGAGAGTTTTAGCAAAAGTCTTAATATTTGAAGGATTCGAAAGTTTCCAGCCCAATGATGTAGTCGTTATTTCTTTCCCAGTGACGGAATGCTTAATCTTTCCATACCCGGAACAGGGGTTATTGAAAGAAATTGAGGCAATTTAAATGCCAGAAGTCCAGATCAGTAATGTCACGAAAAGATACGGGGATATAATTGCAAATAATCAAATTAACTTCACTATCCAAAATGGTGAATATGTGTCGGTAATTGGTCCGAGCGGGTGTGGAAAAACAACTCTAATTAAAAATATTGCGGGAATCATTCAACCCGATGAAGGAGACATTCATATCAATGGTCAACGAGTTAATGATCTGCCCATTGAGGAACGCGGTATCGGTTACGTGTTTCAAAATATTGCCTTATTTCCGCATATGAATGTGTGGGATAACATCGTTTACGGTCCAAGAGTTCGAGGTATCTCGCCTACAGAAATTCGACCGATAGCACTGGAAATGCTCGAATTGATTAAGCTGCGTGAACGGGTCGATGCGTATCCTTCAGAACTGAGTGGTGGGTCCCAGCAAAAAACTGCAGTGGCTAGAGCGCTTACGTCAAGAGCTGAGTTGCTGTTATTGGATGAGCCTTTAGGCGCCTTAGACATGAAGGTGCGGGCAGAATTACGTACTGAGCTACGGAAATTAGTTAAAGATCTCAAGTTAACTGCCTTCCATGTGACGCATGATCAAGAGGAAGCCATGTCAATCTCGGATCGTGTTATTGTGATGAAAAAAGGACGAATAGTGGAAGCGGGCTCACCAATCAACCTCTATACAAAACCCCAGCATATTTTTACTGCGAACTTTGTGGGTGAAGCCAATTTTTTAGTGAGTGTAGTTGAAAGAAAAACAGATCGGGGTATCATCGTCAATCTAGGAAACAGCGTTCGACTGCAGACACAGAGCATCGATCACAACATTGGCGATAGAGTAGTCATCGCTTTCCGGCCAGAATTCATTAACATCAATACATATACCAGAGTTAACAGACTTCGAGGTACCATTATAGACACAATCTATTCTGGAAAAATCAGACGCATCAGAATTCAGCTAATCACTGGAGACATCGTTGTACTGAAGATAATTGATGAAGAGAAAAGGCAGTTAACATTGAATACAGATATCACAATGTCCATTGCTCCGGAAAGCATTCTAGTCTATTCTTATCCCAAAGACGGTCTCGAAACTGAACTAGCTTTAGAATGACCACCCTTTTAAATAACTGAGTAAGCACAGTTTATAGCTAAAATAGGTCTACAACATGAAACCCCTCCAGCCCAGTATCAGAGACTTTCACTTGCATTCAATTTATTCAGATGGGTTATTCACACCGACCAGGTTATTAGAGGAAGCTGCGCGATTAGATGTCCATCAAGTCGCCATTACGGATCATAATACTGTTGCTGGGTTACCTGAAGCCCTTGAGGCGAGCCAGCAACGCGGCCTCCTATTAATATCGGGGATTGAAGTTACTGCTCAACTCCACGGAAAAGAAATTCATATCCTGGGCTATGCATTTCAACCCAATAAACTGGTGAAATCGCCGCTTTCCACCTATTTATCCCAGATTAAGACAGCGGATGACCAATGGACACGCAAGGTGGCACAACTGAGTCAAGAACACCCCATTCTCGTGAAGAGTGACGGACGAGCCCTCAGTTCACTGTCCATTACGTTACATGAACTCGAACGGTTTCAGAAATCGACGAAATCAAGTTACTTCCATTTCGGCGTCCTGCTTCACGAAAAACTGCAAACCATATGTGAAGAACTCGCAGCAGTGCCCCCGCGTCATCTCTATTATTTTCTGTTTCGACGGAAAGAACCCGAGTAT
>JAOZHK010000224.1 GCA_026014905.1 Candidatus Bathyarchaeota archaeon | reverse complement strand
CATTAGGAATAAAATCATTCCGTCAGCTCTTGAATTTACCGATCAAGAATCCATTCTCGTCGCTGAGCGATTTCAGGGTCAGTCCATGCCACATAATAGTGCACCAGCATATTTGATTATTCGAATTAATGGTAATATTCGAGAAGAAGTGGATAGTGAGTTTGAAACGGTCGGTGAACTATGCCTAAAGAATGGAGCCATTGACGTCCTCGTTGCTGATAAAAAAGAGAGCCAAGATCGTATCTGGGAAGGACGAGGCTGCATTATCGATGCGGCGAAAGCAGAAGGCATTGTCGAATTAATGGATGCAGTTGTCCCACGCAATCAGTTACCTACATTTTTAGATGGTCTTGTCGCCCTTTCGCATAAATTTGGTCTTAAAACACAGAATTTTGGTCATGCCGGGGACGGAAATGTACATACTAATGTCTTGAAGGAAGACTTTTCGGACGACGAGTGGAACGCGAAAATCCAAGGGTTTAGTGAAGAGGTTTATGCTTTAAGTCTTGAACTAGGCGGCAACATTTCTGGAGAACATGGTATTGGACTTTTACGTAAACAATTCCTCGTTCAAGCCTTAGGTACAACTGAAGAGGATGGCGCTATTCAACTTCAATTAATGAAACACATTAAAAAAGCGTTTGATCCAAATAACATCCTGAATCCTCAAAAAATCTTTGATCTGTAAACACTAGTTTTAGTGCTCCGGCCGGGATTCGAACCCGGGTCGCCGGCTGTCTTCGTTTAAACACGAAAGGCCGGCATCAGCAGCTAACATGAGCTTATACTATCGGCCGAAGCGATAACCGGACTATACTACCGGAGCATATCAATATGGAAAAAGTCTTCGGATACTAAAGTCTTTCGTAGTTACGTTGTGGCGTGTTCAAAAATTTCCAGCTCATTCACGAGCAATGGAAGAAAGGTGCCAACATCCGATACAATACCGATCGCATGGGCTGTACCCCGATCAATTAATTTTGTTACAACTGCAGGATTGATATCGACACAGATCACTTTAACGTCTGAGGGTAGCATGTTACCTACAGCTATTGCATGTAACATAGTTGCAAGCATGATAACGATTGAAGCTCCATCCAACAATCTATTATAGTGCTGTTGGGCCTCCATTGTATCAGAGATGACGTCAGGAATAGGGCCATCATCTCGAATAGACCCTGCTAATGTAAAGGGAATACCTTGTGTAACACATTGATAGAATATACCCTGCGTCAATATATCTTGAGATACAAGACTGTGTAAGGACCCCGCTTTAAGGACCTCATTGACCGCTGCAATATGATTTCGATTGCCACGCGTGAGAGCCCCGGTCGTTATATCCATGCCAAGTGAGGTGCCATATAACGCATATTCAACATCATGAACAGCAAGAGCATTGCCACTCAGAACTGCTTGGACATAACCCAATTGAATTACACGTGCTAATGAAAGTGCAGCACCAGTATGGACAATAGCTGGTCCTCCGACTACAACAATTTTGTCACCCTTAATCTTAGCTGTATGTAGATCTTCCGCTACCTTCTTAACGATAGATACTGATGGTTTTTCCGATGATGCCCGACTAGTCATAAATTCGAAAATGCCAACACCTTCTCGCGGACGTTCGGGGGGTTTAATCTTTATTCCTAACTGCCCAACAACTACAAGGTCGCCTTTCATGATGTGTCGAATAGGTTTACAGACTGCTCGAGAGGTCGTCGGATCAACAACGATTTGTTTGTCCATCATAATATTTTCAACTGGAATCCAGTTTCCTTGATAGAAGATAGAGGTAGGGTGATTAGAGGATGAATAGAAATTATCGGGTAATGTCATGTCTTGTGATACAGGTATTAACTGAACTTCAATGTTATTTGGTGTAACTGCTCCTGATCGAAAGAGTTCGCGGAGCATTTGATTTAAATGCTTGGATGAATCTGCTTTTACTAGTAGTCTAGCGTAACTGTAATCGGTTTTCTGTTTACCAATAATAAACTCCTGAACTTCAAAGTCGCCTTGATAATCCATGATTATATCAAATATTTTTGTTAGAATCATGGAATCAATTAAATGCCCTTCTACTTCGATTTCTTGAGTGTTGGTTTCATTGATCTTATTATCTGGGGATGACATTGGATTATTCAACCATGCGTGCGAGATGATTATGCTATAGAATAATGATTGCCTTATATAGCTAGCTAGCTATCCTTTTGTTCTGCGGTTTTTCTTATTGTACTATTTGTTGCCGCCTGCATTTGAGAAAGATATTCAAATATTTGGTTGGCACGTGTGAAGCCGAAACTTAAAGCTTGGTGTCGATGTGATCCGATTACGTGAAGAGAGCATAACGGTTCACCCTTTTCTATGACTGTTCCTTCAAAGGGAATATCTCTAATGCCCTGAAAATGCTGCAATGATGGAACCGTGGTGGTCTGCCGGGCATATAATATGAGTCTTGTACAATAGCGATGTGGTATCCAAGCTGTACGAGCCAGTTTATTTTGAGTACATGCTTGAATGTGAGCTGTGACAATATTGATGTCATACACCTGTTCAAGACATTCTATTGTTCCTTGAATGCGTGGATTAACTTCGATAACTACACATTCACCGGATTCTGTAACAATAAAATCCATACCATTTGAACCAATTAAACGAAAATGTGAGGCTATTGTTTCAGCATAGTTTTTTGCTGTTTCAGTCACTTTAAGGGACGCATCAAGGGGTACAATGTTACCACAGTATCCATAGGGTTCGGTGATTCCGAGTTGATGAAGCCCACTAAGCTGCTCATTTACTGAAATTGCTACAACCCGTGAAGTAGTTGACAATGTTGAAACGCTTGCAGGAATGCCTTGAATGACTTCTTGAATGAGTACTTCATTTTTAGTGTTACGGCTGAAATAAAATGTCTGAAGGCTTTCTTGATCTTGTATATATTGAATTCCCATCCCTCCAAAGTGGCTCGTTGGTTTAAGGATTAGAGGGTACCCTATGTCCTTTCCAATCTTTTTGGCCTCTTCATAATGATGTGCTGTATGTGTTACCGGAAATGGAATGTGAAGTTTTTCCAAAGTTTCAAACAATTCCGTGGTATGTCGTACTTGAGAGATGTTTTTTGGAGTATTCCCGATGAGATGACTGCGTGCTGCTATTTCTTCTAAGATCTCAGGATGGTCTTCTAAGCCTGAGCCGAGAATTACACCATCAACTAGATTTGTAGTTATTAATTCTTTAAAATACGAAAGGAGTATATTGACATCATAATCTTGTGTGAACTTCCCGCAGGATTGTCCGGGACGTTGATGAATAATTGATCTAGATTGTGCGCAGTAGTGTCGAAGATCGCTGTCACCAAAGAAGTCGATTGAATAAACTTGATATCCCGCTCGATATGCTGATGCAGTGATTGGAACTATATCATTACCAATTATTAACAGCGAATTCATCTTTTGAAAATGCCTCACAGGGTCATGAACTTCAGGTTCAGTGATTTGCTTAAAGGTTCATGATGTTTAGAAAAGTGTTGTACGCATCCGCCGGGAGTTAAAGTAACTGCATAGCATGAAGCTTTCCTGGAAGAATGGTTTTTATAGGATATTGATGTTTTATGGGTTCGGGAGCGAGAATTGCCACAAAAAATCATATGTGAAGGCTGTGGTGAAATCCTTTTTAATGGACTAAAACTACGACCACCTGAAGAAATCATCAAAGAATTAGAGAACAAGTGTCCATATTGTGGTAAAGCCTTATCCTTTAATCCTGATAAGGTTGAAATTAACATTATTGAATAACCAAGATCAATCATTGCATACATTACTTGTTATTTCCTTTACGCGCGCGCGTAAATAAGTATGATTATTAACCCCTAAACATTTTTATGCAACAAATTTATGTAGCTAATGAATAAACATTACATGTTTATATAAATCCAAAAGCTGGAAAATTCAAAAAAAGCAGTGTACGCGTGTAATCTTCTTTTCACTTATCAATGAGGGCACTGAACATGTCTCTGAGAACTTTGCGGAATCGGCTGAAATTTCCTCGCATTAAAGGATTATTTCCTCCCTTAGAAAGAACAGCAATATTTTTTTTTGGTAGTCTCATTTTCATAATAATTTTAACAATTGCTATCCGCGTTTTACCCGCTCAATGGGGGTTTACGCTTTCAGAATTTGATCCGTATTATCAATATGATATCACCCGCCATATTGCCGAAAATGGATTGCTGTCGTGGAAGGACCTTCATATTGATGACATCTGGTTTCCAATTGGTCGAGATGTAGGACCCGCTTCATTTCCCGGATTACCTATGAGTGGAGCAATCTTTTACCACATAGCTACATCTCTTGGGTTCTATGTGTCCGTTTTAGATGTTTGTATTATCTTTCCTGTGATTTTTGCTTGTTTATCCGTAGTATCTATCTTTTATTTAGGAAAGGAGCTGGGAGGGCTTGGAGTGGGTTTAATGTCATCGCTTTTTCTAACGTTGAGTCCGGCCTATATTGGTAGAACAAGTCTTGGTTTCTATGACGATGAAACTATTGGCATTTTTGGTGTTATTATCACTTCATTATTTTTCATTCGATCGTTAAAATCAAACGCTTCTCAACGGGAACATCTTGGTTATGCAGTAGCAGCGGGTCTTGGATTTGGCTATGTGGCGGCTTCTTGGGGGGCTTCTCGATATCTCATTTCTTTAATTGCTCTTTCTGCATTTCTTTTTTTGGTATTAAAGCGATCCAATCGTCGCTTGTTAGTTTCGTATGGTACGTTTCTATTCGTTGGTCTTTCAATTGCAGCTCTGATACCAAAGTTAGGTGTGAGATATATTCAAGAATTCGAAGTACTCATTGCTATAGGTGTTTTCCTCATACTGGTGATTCAAGACTTTTCTCAACGTGTCCCTTCTGAGCATAGACTCAGCGTTGGAATCCTTTCTATTGTTGGAATAGGAGTTCTGGCAGTAGTGTTAGGGTATTTAGGCATCATTTCATTTCCCGCACAACGTTTTATGTCCGTTTTAAATCCATTCACACGATTTGATATTCCTCTTGTTCAATCAGTTCAGGAGCATAGACCAGCAACGTGGGCGTCATTTTATTATCAGTTTGGGATGTTAGTGTTTCTGGCTCCATTGGGCATCATCTTTGCCTTGAGAGACTTGAATCACATTAAATTGTACGCCGTAGTCTATGTTGTTTCGGGATTATATTCGGCCGCTTCTTTAATTCGCTTAACAATCTTGGCAGCACCTGCTCTCTGCATCCTTGGTGCATTCGCTATATCGGTTCTACTACAACCCTTCGTCAACATCATATTTCGACAGGTTTCGCGTCGTCAATACCGTTTCAATCTTCGAGTAGGTCGATCCTTTAGTATATTGCTAATCCTCATTTCCTTTGTTCTAATTCTTCAACCCCTTCTTCGTGGATTAGACGCCGGGTATGTTCCTACTACCGTCTCTGCTTCTTCTCTTCCCGTTCGTGCCGAAATAACTGATTGGAGTGAAGCTTTAACCTGGATGAAAACTAATTTACCTCCGCATACCGTTGTGGTTTCTTGGTGGGATTACGGTTATTGGATTACAGTTATGGGTGAAAAGATCACCTTAGCGGATAACGGAACAACGAACAGCACGCAAATCGCATGGATTGGTCAGATGTTCATGTCAACAGAAGAAGATGCACTCGCGATGATTAACGAGTTCAATGCTTATTCCTCGCGATATGGTGTAAACTATCCCATCTCATATATCGTCGTCTTTTCAACGATTAGTCAGGCACCCAATGGCCAGTTTCTCTATGGTGATGAAGTTAAATGGCGGTGGATGGCTCAAATCGCTGGACTCGATGACACAGCCCTTGAAGATACAAGTATTACAAGTTTACTCGCAAATCAATGGTCACAGAGTACGCAAGACGCAGCTCTTCTACAGTGGTACGAAACCTTTGCAACTATTGCAATTCCTCATAGTGATCGCATATTGACAAAATTCATGATCTTTGGAGCTTTTAGCATACTGGAACCCGAACAGTTTGAACTCAGCTTCACTTCCAGTAATAAAATGGTGTTTGTATATCGAGTGCTTTATCCCTAGCATGTTCAAGTACATTTGTGATGAGGCATGAAACTGTGGGTTACCGGTAAACCGGGTGCCGATACGTTAAGTCAAACACTAGTGTTAGAGGGATTTGATCTCGATGCAAGGAACCCAGATTTTGTCTTAGTTTGGGGTGGTGACGGCAGTATTTTATGGACTGCACGTCATTATCCAAATACGCCGTTAGTGGGATTACGTGTCGACAGTGTGGGGCACCTTGCGGAAGTCAACGGAGAGCAGTGGAAATATGCTATTGACAAATTGCAACGGCAGGAATATATCATCGAAGAAGCCCCCCATATCGAACTTGTAGGATCCGAGTTTCAAGTCTCGGGGGTGAATGAAGTCTATTTTTTCCGTGAATACGAGCATGCTACACGGATGAAAGTTTTTCTTGATGACCAAGAAGTGTATGGGAGTGACCTTTTTGGTGATGGCTGCTTAGCTGCAACGCCCCGAGGGAGTACAGCATATAGTTGGACTGCTGGACGTAAAATCGTATTGTCTCCAAAGGAACACTCGTTTGTTTTCACCCCGCTCTCATGTGGATTAATGAATCAGATGATGAACAAAAACAATCGGCCAGTCGCGCGAATTGCGGAGCAGATTCGAGTTGCAGATCAAATGAACGTGATGATTGAAATTCTACGGGGTGGACGGAACAAGGTTGCTACTGATGGTTTAGATAACATTAAGAAATATATTTCTCTTCAGCAAGGCGACCATTTGATTTTTCGAAAAGCTCAATCTCACACAAAATTTGTCAGATTTACGTCATCACGATGACAATGATATCTTCAATATCATGCAATCCGAGACGTACGAGTGCGATTGTTCTTGGCTACCAAGATGTATCATATAGTAAAGGTGAGTGAGAGCTTATTCAAACTCTTGATTTAGAATCAATAGAACGAATTAATAATTATAATATTCTCAGATAGACATTTTATATTCACTTTCTTTGGAGGAGAATCTATGAGTTTAGAATTGACTCTTCAAACGTTAGATAGTGAGATGAGTCAAAGTTTTTTTCAGTTTAATAAACGTCGTCTTGACAATCTCATAACGGGCTTAGTCAAAAGCAAGGATAAAGAAACTCTGGTGAAATTAATTAGTGATAACTCATATTTCACATTACTTGATATCATCGATTTTCTTGAAAAGAAGGATAAACAGCTCCTGTTTCATATTTTAAATGAACCTAAAAGTGCAACTATTTTACGTCAACCCGTCGCCGATTGGTTGAAGCGAAGCGAATTTTTATATGAAAATAATGTTCGGATACCAAAGTCACGACAACGCATTGATGTCGTTGGGTGCAAATACAAAAAATATTTAGGTTTAGTTGGTGAAAATGCGATCATAGCTATTGAGATCGCCACAGAACCGAAAATATCAGCAATAAACGCTGCGTTCTATCATGCTAAAGATTATCTGGACTGTTCTGATTGGGCCTATGTCGCTGTTTCTCCTTACGTATTTCTTAAGTTTTCTGAAGCATTGCTTGGACGAGTGAATGATTTTAAAAACGAAATTGGATTACTGCTTGTTAATAAATTAAAAGTAATCTCTATTGTTGAGGAAGCTGAAGTTACGAATTATCTTGACCATAAATATCAGGCATTGCTTTCTTTCTTCAAAAAGAAATACGCCTAACTTCGTTTATATGTGCAAAACTAGTCGAGAGTAACAGTACGGAGTTATTATGTGGATGTTTTACTTAGATTTGAACTCCAGTTCAAATATTCATAAACGTCATAACAGAATAAAGGAAATAATGGACTATCATGGAAACTAGTCATCGACGCTCGAAACTTGAGATATGCTTTGAAGTTCTCGATGTAATTAACCAAGGAGTCTGTAAACCAACACGAATCATGTATGCTTCCAATTTATCATATGCAGCGTTAACTGAAGTTTTATCAACCTTAAAAACAAGCGAATTCATTCATGAACAAAAAACGAAGCGATCAAAATATTATATTACTCCCAAAGGCCAGGATGCGTTACATTACTACAATAAATCTCTTGAAGGACTCCATGAACTCGAAGTGATGGCCTTTT
>JAOZHK010000215.1 GCA_026014905.1 Candidatus Bathyarchaeota archaeon | reverse complement strand
ATGACGGTTCTCATTGGTGGCATGCGCGCCTTGAATGCTAACTTCAAACAGTCCCAGCACGGTGTCTTCACCAAGCAGCCAGAAACACTCACCAATGACTTCTTTGTGAATCTGCTCGACATGCGCACGACGTGGAAAGCAACCTCGGAAGACGAAGACGTGTTTAAGGGTCGTGATCGCGCAACGGGCAAAATCAAGTGGACCGGTACCCGTGTTGACCTCATCTTCGGTTCAAACTCCCAACTTCGAGCCTTGTCGGAAGTCTACGGATGTGAGGACTCCCAGGAGAAGTTCCTAAACGACTTTATAGCAGCGTGGACCAAGGTAATGAACCTTGACCGCTTCGACCTCGCGCGTGCGTAAAAAGGTGCGGGGGGTGGGACTCGCACCCCACCACCGCTGGCGAAATCTCCCGCGCGCGCGTAGTTATTAAAATAGTTGATGTCATACCAATTTGAGAGAATATGCCTTGTGAGGTATTTAACGATCTAGGATTTCTTAGTTATCTAAATGCTCGTCTAAGTTCTTCCATCTTTTGTCTAACCGCCTTTAAATTATCGAGTAAACCCTTCGTCTCCACAGGTGATAGCAGCCGTTCAGGGATGCGCGCGCGTTCACCAGTTGACAAGATACTGATCTTCGCAAAGTCTCGTTTATCAATAATTTCAACATATTCAGCCAATTCAGATCGTATTTTTGCAACTTCCGACTGCTTGTACCTCTTTTTGTTTTCTCTATTACGCGCGCGCGTAGTGTGTGCCTTAATATCCAAATCTATAAGGGTAAAATTGATAAGAGGAGGCAGATAGTTAATCATATAATACCCACCTAAGGAAGCATAACAACTATGAAGCCTGGACACGAAAAACACCTCTGTAAACTGATTGTTGGTGACCAAGAAAGCATTGAAAACATCAGACCCCTAGTCAATAACCCAAAATATATCTGCAATGCATGTGGACGCGTGGCTAATAAGGCAGAGAATCTCTGTGCCCCCGCTGAACTCTAACCTGCATGCGTTACAAATTACACCAATAATGTCATCAAATAATACTTAAGGACCTTTCCATCTAATATCCTCTTTTTCTACTAATTTAACAACCACGCGCACATATCCCACATATGATCCAGATACTAAACATGACAATTATAGTATGTTGGAAACGATTCAAAATCTATCTATCATTATTATCACAAGATACGCATAGTAGTTACCGCCTATGAAAATTGGATACCCCGCAATTAATACAACGATTCAATGTACATCTAATTCCACGTTTCGACTGAAATCATATTCGGAGAGTCGCTTGATTGATGCAGTGACTCAGAACCTGAATTGTCTCAAACAAATTCTACTGTACAATAGAACCCACGGCTTCTTGTTTTTTCGTATCGGGTCCAATATCATTCCTTTTGCTTCTCACCCTATCTGTCAAAGTGACTGGGTGAAACGCTTCGAAAAGCAGTTCAAAACCATAGGAAAATTCATTAAACAAGCAAATATGCGGATTTCAATGCATCCTGACCAGTTTATTGTTCTCAATTCACCAAAGGAAGCTGTCGCTAGAAGAAGTATCGCTGAGTTACGATACCATGCAAGGTTAATAGATGCTTTGGGGCTCGATTCCACCGCAAAAATCCAGATCCATGTAGGTGGCATCTACAATAATAAAGATGAAGCCATTGAACGCTTCATTTCTCGCTTTCTCCAACTCGAACAGCGTATCCGTACTCGATTAGTCATTGAAAATGATCATCAACTCTTTGGGGTAGCAGACTGTGTCGCGATCGCAACTCAGATACCTATCCCCGTCGTGTTTGATAACTTGCATCATACTCTGAATAACATGGGTGAAACAGAGGAAGCTGCCTTAGAAGCAGCCATCGCCACTTGGACACCTCGGGATGGTCAACCACTCATAGACTATAGCGATCAAGATCTACAGTCTTCAAGGCCAAAACATGCTCCGACTATCGATACAACAGCTTTTACAAAATTTATCCAGCGACATGATAAACATGACTTCGATATCATGCTCGAGATCAAGGACAAAGAACAGAGTGCATCTATAGCACTCAATATCCTACATCAACTAGAAGATCCACGAATATTATCATCTTGGTAATCTTTAAGTAAATCACCGAAGACCTTGTTTACCTAAACACGTTACAGTGATTAAATATGAAGAACAAGTACTATATCCTACCGAAATTACCGTACGAATACAATGCTTTAGAACCCATTATCTCGCAAGAGCTCCTCACGATCCATCATGATCGCCATCATCAAGGCTATGTCAATGGTGCAAATAACATCCTACAAACACTTGACAACGGACGGTCAGAAGGAATCGATCTCGATGTAAAATCCACGTTGAAAGCTCTGTCTTTTAACATTGGCGGACACCTTCTCCATTCACTGTTTTGGCCAAGTTTAACATCAACCGAAAAGGCCAGTAATGAACCGAGTGGCGAATTACGTGAAGCAATTATTCGAGAATTCGGCAGTTTCGAGCAATTCAAGAAGGAGTTCACGCAAGCCGCAGCCAGTGTTGAAGGTTCCGGATGGGCAGCATTAAGTTACTGCCTACAAACCGACCGACCGATTATCATGCAAATCGAGAAACATAACACGAACGTCTATCCGCAATTTCGGATACTCATGGTAATCGATGTCTGGGAGCACGCCTATTACCTTGACTATAAGAATGCTAGAGGAAAATTCATCGAGAACTTTTGGAACATCGTAAACTGGAATCACGCGAATACCCGATTCACACAACTTCTGAATAGCTAGAATATCATACCAAACTTTCACTATATCCCATACTTTTTTTACCACTTCAGCAATGAAATACTGCAGTGCATCTTACATGGAGCTAGCATCTAAATCGTGCCGATCATATGAAATTGATGATCCCTCTCTGGATGAATAGGATATCCATAGACTACTCAACATCGTAGAGGATTGGGTTCGTACTAATCATAGGATTCAGAAAGCTAACTAGCTAGCGTAGCTAAACACTTTACTTCAATAATTTTATGGAATCCATTGCATTTGTCAATGCCATTGTAGCTATTGCAGAAGCAGAAGATCATCACCCAGATATTACCCTTTCTTGGAATCAAGTCATCCTATCGCTGACAACGCATGCAGTGAACTAGCTAGCTCTGAAAACGACTTTATTCCTGCAGCAAAAATAGATCAACTAGCTAGATCGTTTCATACGCGCGCCAATCAAGCTAAATGAAGCAAAATGACATAAATCTGAAATCCTCACGCGCATTCATATATAAGAGTTTAGAGTCGGCATGACACGTGCGCATATTCTATTCGAAATAAAAAGAAAGCGTTGTTTGTCTATCTAACACACGCGCGCGCGTAATTAGCTAGTTACAATACCTATCTAGCTGTCGTAAGAGTATTAACCAAATATGTTAGGGATAAAGATAATAGACGCAGAAATAGTAAAGGCTCAACCCAGAGCGCAAAAAGAGAAAACGATCTCACATGGACTTTTTTAAGACTATTCAAACGCGACGTAGCATTCGAAAATATACATCGGATCCCATCCCAGACGCCCATTTAGCACAGATGCTCGAAGCTGCCCGACTGGCTCCGTCAGCTGGCAATTATCAACCTTGGAAATTCGTCGCTGTCAGAAACCCGGAGACGATCCAACAACTTGTACCTGCAGCCCGCAACCAAACTTTCCTCTCCAACGCTGCCGCAATTATCATCGCCTTTGCTGATGCCAATGTGTATTTGCCTCCACCCCCTCGCGAACCCGGCCTCCTCATGATTCCTCCCTGCTTTGAAAGTGATGTGATGATAGCAATTGAGCATCTGGTATTAGCAGCCACTGCTTTAGGGTATGGCTCATGTTGGATTGGAGCCTTCAACGAATCAGACGTGAAACCGGTCGTCAGTATCCCTGATCGAATGAAAATCGTGGCATTAATCGCTCTTGGTGTAGCCGCGGAAAATCCGAAACCTCTCTCTCGTAAACCATTATCCGAAATCGTTTATTACGAAAAATATGAAGATGACGTCAACGTCCCGAGTAATAATATCCCATACCATCGAGCTCACTAACAACCACGGAGTTAGGAAGTAGTTGGATAATCGAAAACATGGAATGGATACCGCAAGCATACGAACACTCGTAATGATAGTAGCCCTTCTAATTATTGCTTCGATCTTGGTACCAACCGTATTCGCGCATGTCCCCTTACAGGGCGAAGGGTATGGGATAGCTGATGCCGTCTTCATTGACGATCCATTGAAGTCATGGGTGATTTATACCGAGTATAAAGATAATCGCCCACTCTATTACGCGTTTAATTTATCACTGAATGATCAATTGCGAGCGGGGTTACTCACTGTAGATCAAGAGTTCATTCCCGACTTGACGATTCTGGGTCCAGGATTGCCACTGGATTTTGGCGAACACTTTCATGATGAGTTTGAGATACCAGACGGTTACGGCTTAATCCATATCCATGGCGAACGACAAGCAGCGAAAAAGTATGAACCCTTCACGCCATCAAGTTATTACCACGTGATTGATGTGAGCACAACCGTTAATCAGTCCGCCACGTATTACTTAATCGTTGACTCAGCCACCGGGAGTGGAAAAGTTGGCGTCGTGCTAGGGTATGTCGAATCTTTCACACCACTTGAATGGATAAAAGTGCCATTTGATGTCGCGTTGGTACATCATTGGGAAGGCCAAGACTATTTGGTTATTCTGTTGCCCATGCTTGTCATAGTATTTGGTGGATTACTGCTCAATGGATATTACTTCAAACGGAATCTCAATACGTCGCAGCTTCTCGCTTTAACAGGGTCGCTCATGTATTTTGGAAGCGCGGGAATCATCTTGCATCAAATGATGCTCGGGTTAATAGGCGCCACGTATAGTTCACTTGTTGGCGTCACTCCTCTTTTCATTATCTTACCCGCAGTATTAGGTTATTCCATACTCAGGAAGGTATTACAAAACAACGTAAGTACAGGACAGAAACTTCGTCTTGTAATATACAGTGGGTTAGGCATTGTTTTGTGGGCAGGGCATATCATTGGACCTCTACTCATTTTATTCAGTCTAGTCGCTGCACGGACTGCGACTACGTACGCGCGCGTTAACTCCAAATAGCTAGCTAGTGTTAATACTGGCTTTGCTTCACTTTTCGCGCGCGCGTATTATGTCTCGAAAAGAGTACCGGAGCATAACCCTCCCAGAAGGGTTGTATCTCGAACTAGAAAAATTTGTAGCACAATCCAATGGCTACTATGTTTCGATTGCTGAAGTGGTCCGTGAAGCGTTACGTGACTATCTAAAAAACCAACACGAAGAATAAACACCTTAGGTATTATTCCCACGAAACTTGATTTCCAGTCCCCATTTTTACCATATCCCTGGCTATCTTGAAATTCCATGATCAATGGTAGTTAGCTAGGTGAGCTAGTTGTCGTTAATTGATGGTGCCTTTTCGCCCCAAGCGTAATTGGAGTTCACCACGATATCGAGCAACATGCCCGTTTTTATTTCAATTGGGTCTCCAACATCATGGTTCTGAAAGTGTTTATTCCATACGTTGAGTAGGATAGACCCGGTGTCATCCGCGATCTTGATATTAGTTAAATTCGCCCATTGCCCAAATCGTGTCATCACTTGTTTCATTGGGAAAATCTCAATAATCTTGGCTTCCAGATCCACCCGCTTCATCTTATTTCTGAGTTGACTGATCTTCTGTAACACCGTTTTCTTGCGACTATATCGTTCTTGAATCTCGTGCACGGGAACGTATTGGAGATGGTTTTGGAACTCTTGTGGATTTTCAAGCACCATCGTGTTAATGGGAAACTGGGATACCACTTCGTCTTTATCAGTTACTAAAAACGATACAGCGTCTTCATCTTCCTTCATGCCTCGGCAAGAAATGGTTAATCCGCCATACTGATCGCTGTGATTCTTCCATGCGTTGATGAAAGACGCAATTAATTGATGTGGATCGACATTATATTTCGAGGCAATCTCGATAATGGTATAGAGCGGTTCAACGTACATCCGCATTTTACCTTTATGTCGACCTCTTCCATACTCATAGGTATATCTGGGCAAAGAAACTAACACTCTCTCTAACAATAAATCAAGAACTTACTGAAAAAACAACGAAATACACTACAATTGTTAACCTACAGTCGCAACCATTGCTTATAAGGACTTGCGAATTAACCTGAATTCACTCACATCCCCATTTGTTTGAAATAGCTCTTGCATCAGCAATCCCAAATCCTTCCTCTACTGTAACAAGCTAGAGACGCGCGCGCGATGTGAGGACTCCCAGGAGAAGTTCCTGTACGACTTTGTAGCGGCGTGGACCAAGGTAATGAACCTTGACCGCTTCGACCTCGCGTGCGCGTGAAAAGGTGCGGGGGGCGGGACTCGCACTCCACCACCGCTGGCGACATCTCCCGCAACTTCCCCCCTTTTTTTTGGGGGATAATCGCGCATTGAGATTCTTACATCACAATTGCTGTGCGTGTTAACCGGATTCCAGAAATGACATGAATCAGAACACTAATGATCGATCGAAATTGCCCATTAGCTCGCGCGAGTACACTCAGCGGTACGCGTGCGCGTAATATCAAATGTAACTACGGTAACTAACCACGTGTCAAGTAACGACATCTATAAAGGGAAACTCAGTCTACAGGATTAATGATTAAGGATGACGAATGGAACCTTTGAAGTCTATAAAGATCTAGATGGGAAATACCGGTTTCGTCTTCGAGCTCCAAATAATAAAATCTTGGCTGTCGGGAAAGGTTATACGACAAAAAAAGCGTGCATGAACGGTGTTAATGCAGTTAAGCGATACAGCTCAGCAGAAATAGTAGATCTGACAAGTACGCGCCCGCAACCGCCAAAACGAAAAGACATCACAGCTGAAATTCACACCCGAGCGAAAACATTGGGAGTTGCAAGTACAATACTTTATTTAGAGAATCCCACACCTGATGTCCCTCGAGTCGCAAAGGGCACCCCAATTCTATTTCGAGGACAATTAAAAAGTGGCTCAACCGGAATTTCGAGAGCCAAAATAGTTATCTGTGAACATGATCGGTCGTTTATGAATGATGACCATATCGCAACGGGCATCACACGAGTGGATGGGACCTTTGCCATCACATGGGAAGCTCAAGCAATGGACTGGTGGGACGACAGTGTTGAAGTTTACGCGAGATATGAAGGATCCGACACTTATCTTCCGACTCGAAGCAAAATCTTCACGTTTCACGTTTCATGACGGCTAGCTAGCTGTGGGAGGTCACTCTAATGGAATCAATTGAGAAATCAATCATTATACAGTATTCAATTACAGCTCTCCGTAAGGAAATCTGGGTTGCCAATATCTATTCGTTAGTCGCCCGATCCTATCGAGAGAAAGATCCACAATTAGCGGATCGGTTAAGTCAGCTCAGTATCGAGGAACAAGCACATGCAAAATTCTGGACTCAACTATTAGAGAAACAGAATCAGCACATTGCTGTCACAATACATCCTATACGTTTGGCAATATTCAAAGCCCTTTATATAATCATAGGTTTGGGACTGACTCTCAAACTCTTAGAAAACACTGAACGCGAATTGATTTCTCATTACTCACACATGCTTCAAAGCCCTCACCTCACCGATCCAGAAAAAAGAGGTATAATCAAACTCTTAGAACATGAATTACTCCATGAAGAAGAATTTGAAGAATATGTGTCACGCTTCGATTTTTTTCTCAAGAAAGTCAGTACAATAAATTCTCAATTCAGTAACGGATTAGTTGCAGTATTAACCATAGCATCAGGTTTTGCAGGGTTATTTGTATCTCCTCTCGATGTTGTTATTCCAGGACTCATCGTAGGTTTTACCGGGGCTGTTGCAACAATGATTGGGTTTTATTTTTTTGGACGGACACAAAATACAGTGCGAAAGAGTATCATTGAACGGCTCAAAATGACGATTGCTATTACACCAACCATATTCGTGGATCGAGTACGAAAATATGTCAGCGAACAAAAGATTGGCGATGATACTGCCCAAGCGATCATCCGCGAAGCCGAACGTAACATTTTGTTCCTCAATGACATTATTACTGAACAAGAATACGGTTTCAAACCAAGTAGTCTTAGCAATCCTTTACCAAATGCCATATATGCAGGATTACTCCGGCTAATCGGTACCCTGCTCCCATTAATACCGTATCTGCTTGGTTTTACTTTATCCATCTCAATCCCCTTATCTATCCTAATAACAATCGTAATGTTATCCATTAACGGGTTTTTTGTCGCAATAGTTGCTGAACTCGATAGTAAAAGAAAGGTTTTAGAACTCGCTCTGACTGGTTTTGTGCTTGCTACAATCGCGTTCAGTGTTGGAAGACTTGCCGCACTTCTTCGATCTTTAGTCTAGTGTATGCGCAACGCGCGCGTGTAAAAAAGTAGTTAGTTCTAAACCCATGGGCGTTTATATTATGCCTTGGAGATGAAGTGCATCGACTTCTTTTCGTTCTAGGTGTAATAATTGAGTTAGAATTTCCATTGTGTGTTGACCGAGTTGGGGCGCGGGTCCACGAGGCTTTGGCTTTGTCTCACTCATCTTTATGGGATTTCCTGACAATGTGACTTTTCCGATTCGTGGGTGTGTCTCTTCAATGAACATCTGGCGATCGATAACGATATGCGGGTCTTCAACAACATCTTTGATCGAATATATGGGGGCAGCAGGGACACCGGCTGTATTCAAGATGGCCACGAGCTCTTTCACCTGTCGCGTAATAGTCCACGCTTCGATGAGTAGCTTTAGTCGATGATTGTGTTGTACTCGTTGGGGATTGGTCGTAAATAGATGGAGATCGTCCACATTCGAGAGGTGTAAAACTTCGACGAATCGATTCCAGATCACGTCATTCGCTATACCGATGATCACCCATCCATCCGCAGCGCGAAAGGAATCATAGGGATAGATGAATTCGTATCGATTCCCTATCCGGTGGGGTGGCTCGCCACTCACAAAATACTGCTGCGGGATATTTTCGAGCGAAGCAACGACTGAATCAACGAGGGCCACGTCAATCAGTTGCCCTTCACCGGTTTGATTTCTGATGTGAAGCGCGGATAGGATCCCCACGCAACAAAATAGGGCGCTTAAGACATCTGCAATCGCGGTTCCAGTACGTGTAGGTGGTGAATTCGGCCATCCCGTGATCGCGAGGAGACCGCCCATTGCTTGACCGATGATGTCGTAACCTGGTCGATCCTTATATCGCCCTGTTCGACCAAAGCCTGAAATTGAGGCATAGATCAAGCGGGGATTATCCTTTTTCAATTGATCATATCCAATCCCTAGTCTCTCCAAGGTTCCGGGTCGAAAGTTTTCCATGAGGATATCACAGTGCTCGATCAGCTTGCGGAAGAGCCGTTTGCCCTCTTGGTGTTTCAAATTCATGGTGATACTTCGTTTACCGCGATTCAAGTTGGCGTAATACATGCTCTCGTTCTGTTGGAACGGTGGGAATTGCCGTGAGTCATCACCGAGATTCGGGATCTCAAGCTTGATCACGTCGGCTCCCAGATCAGCGAGGAGCATTGAACAGTACGGTCCCGCCAGTACCCTGGTGAGGTCCAGGACTCGGATATCATGTAAATCATAGCCTTTCAAGTTCGAGTTTTCCACCATCCCCTCTGTTGCCTCCTCTATATGGCGTCATTATATACTAGCTAGCTAGCTACGATTTAAGACTTCAAACAGAAGAGAAACAGAAAAGGGATTATTTACTGTTCAACTCAGAATAAGTATTATACTCTGCTTGTTATTCCTCATGCTATGAGTGAACTAAAAACCAAACCGACGGATGCGAGTGTCGAGGCATTTTTAAATGCGGTGGATCACCCACAGAGACGAGCTGATGGCTACGTACTGCTTCAGATGATGAAAGAGATCACGCAGGAACCACCGATTATGTGGGGATCCAGTATCGTTGGATTTGGAAGCTACCATTACCGATATGCGAGTGGTCGCGAAGGGGACTGGTTTAAAACGGGGTTTTCCCCGAGAAAACGCAGCTTATCCATCTACTTGATGCAGGGTTTTGATACATATAAGGACCTTTTATCACGATTGGGTAAACATCGTGTAGGTAAAGGCTGTCTCTACATCAATAAACTCGCTGATGTCGATCTTGATATACTGAGAGCCATCATCAAGCGTAGCTTTGAAGAACACTAACAGCGGAGTGCTGAGTCGCTACACTAGAGAGTCCTGATATCTTGGATTTAAGGGCTTCAAAGAAAAAAGGGAAGTATTTCACAGCGAAGACCGTAGCAATGATATAAAAAAGAGGGATCGGGGTTGATTCGAGCCGAGGTTCACACGGTGTTAGAGTTTCAGTTTCGATTTGAGGTCTTTCGCCGCGTCCTCGACATGAGTCTTGCCATGCGTGATCAGTTCCGCTTTCGTCGTAAAGAATGCTCCACATGTCGGACATTTGAGATCATCTAATACTTCTTCAGCTTTTTTCTTTAGTGCTTCCATATACCTTCATCTGATACAACGTATTCTGGCTTTTCTTGATTAACATTTCCCTAACTAGAGAAACCACACTATGTTAATCCTGTTTTCGTCAGTTGTTTCATGAGGACATATACGACGAGCGCACGCGATTTGTGGAACGCGTCGACACGCTTCTCCATAGCCTGACGAATGATGTCAATCGCGAATCATAAAGTAAACTAGCTGTGAAAAAACCGTATCTCTTTGGGAAATTGTTAAGTCACTCGGTGGTGTAAACGTTATTACGCGCGAGAGGGTGCTTTTTAGCCCACTTTGTTATGCTATTTGCGATAGGGGT
This sequence comes from Candidatus Bathyarchaeota archaeon, assembly GCA_026014905.1. The sequence goes on along the minus strand of JAOZHK010000215.1, from coordinate 12,358 downwards.
TACATAAGAGCTCTCGCGTGGGTCACATTGGAGATGTTAGCATGGTTGTCACGTGTAAAGCGTGTGGCATGGCGTTTCCGACCGAAGACACGCTAATGGAACATAATGAACAAATGCATAAGAAAGAAATGTAAATCAAATTTGACCATTAACCCTGTTTTTTGACAACTACGCGCGCGTATTACCTAACACATTTGGGAAAGGAATATATGACGCTCACTCTATGAAATGCCCACATTAAAGGTAACTGCTATCAAAGCCCTAAAACTACCCAGCTTCCGAACATTGAATGAGTGCTTAATTGATCATAATCACGCCGTTGGCGCGTAAAAATATAAATAAATAATTTAATAGGTGAGGGAATTGCGTTCTATACATTTCCTAATAATTATACTATTAGTTTCGACAGTAGTCACTGGAGTAGGAATCGCATCCACAGTGACAAACCAAGACCAATCAGAAGGATATATTGAATATAGCGTTAACATAACGGGCAACGGTAATTCTACTTCATTAAATAATGTTTTTGTAACTGAGGTTGTAACTCCGACTGATCACGCAGGATTCGTCAATGTAACGCTTTCCATCACCTCAAATACATCAAATTTCACGTATTCGACAATTGTGAATTCGAGCTCATTTCCCATGATCTTCCCATATTTATCAGGACTAACCAACCAGTCCTTCTCCACCGCGTTTCAAGGAATAACCATCACGGCAAACCTTGTAAACATCGGGCAAATTCCAGTTACCTATAATGAAACCACGTATCAAGCTACGAAGTATGTTGTTTCGCTCTCGGCAGTTGATTCCTCAAGAACACAATCACTCTCTGCAGATGGTAACATAGTTAGTATGCCATCAGGACTAGTCTATACCGTTCAACTTTCCATGAACCAAACCTCATCCATTGATATAATGCTAGTATCTACAAATCTCGTACTCAACGAACCTTCACGTAGTGTAAATCCATTAGGAGTCGCGACACTTGGTGGCGGAGCTATATTGGCTGTTGCGATCGCAACACCTACACTCTTCAAAAAGCTAAAACATCGTCCCCTTAATCGTGACACTCCAAAGAACGAATTCAAGACTGCCCACGATGACGATGTTAAACGAAAAAATAAGGATGAAAAGAAGCCATCATACTGGGTTGACTAGTTCAATAATCGTATCATAGAAGCTATTTGGTTTCGAAGTGAGAAGCTAATGATTGAATCTTCCACGACTTATTCGTCTTCGGTAATCGAGTTAAATGATGCCGTGAAAGATTATGGCGGCAACAAGAAAATTGGTCCAATAAATCTCCGTATCAAAGAAGGTGAGATTGTCGGTTTTCTCGGTCCTAACGGATCAGGGAAGACAACTTGCATCAGACTAATCCTCGGTCTAATTAAGGCAACTTCTGGCACTGTTAAAGTGAATGGGTTCAACCCTATCAGGAATCATATAGAGGCTCTTAGAAATGTAGCGTATTCCCCTGAACTGCCCAATATTCAGACTTTTCTTTCGCCAAGAGATTTCTTGCACCTCATCTCACACGAGATCCCATACTTCAAAGATAATTCAAATCGACGCATCGAAATTAATCGGATCCTAGAATTAGTCGGTTTGCGTGAGTACGCTGATGTAAAAGTTGGCAAGCTTAGCAAAGGAATGGTGCAACGACTCAGTGTCGCACAAGCATTACTGGGCTCTCCAGAAACATTGATTCTTGATGAGCCGATGATCGGACTGGATCCGGCAGGGGTAGCCCATTTTCGAAATGTTTTCAAAGACTTCGCATCTAAAGGGCATGGAACTGTGTTCATGTCTTCACATGTCATGAGTGAAGTGGAATCGTTATGCACCTCAGTTGCTATTATTCACAACGGAAAAATTTTCTACCAAGGATCAGTTCAGGAAGTAACCCAAAAAGTATTAGATTATTCAATCATTCAGCTTGAAACTAGCCCATTACCCCCGAAAGCATTTCAACAACTAAAAGAAATCCCGGGGATTATTTGCATCAACCCAGCATTCTCTATAGAGAACGACAGTCAAGTCACTACTATTGAAATAACCTTCCACGAAAACAATGTTGATCTGAGACCCATTATATCGGACCTAATAGTCAAATCCGGAGCAAAACTCTACACAATCAAACAAAGTGAGAACATGCTTGAACGGGTTTACATCGAAGCCCTTCAAAGATTAGGGTGAGATGAACGTTGAACCACCTTGAAGTTATCTACACGTTCATTCAATACGAGATTCGGCGTGCGATTGCCAGAAAGAAAGTCTTAGCATTGTTCGCCTTCACTATACTACTTGGGACACTTCCATATTACGCCTTATCCGCAGCAGGAGCCACACTCATTCCAATCACTGCTTATCCGTTTATTTGGGTGGTGGGCATTTTCGCTGTTGGGCCACTCTTTATTAATTTCACTGCTATTCTCATAGCAGCTGGGGCAATGGCAGAAGAATATGAACATGGTACAGCTGAACTGCTTCTCTCGAAACCGATCCGTCGAATCGACTACTTCATGGGCAAGTTTCTTGGCGGATACATTTTGTTTCTTTCTATACTTGTTCTCAACATTTTTCTCTCGGTCGTATCCGCATTCACGTTTTTTGGGATTCAAAGTAATCTAGACATTGTTCCAGGGCTCTTTTTAGCCCAAGCGTTTGCCTCACTGTTATTCTATTCTCTTGCTTTCATGGCTGGGGAGCTGATCAGACGCTCTTCCCTCGCATACATATTCTCTTCAGCAGTCTTCTTCTCAAGCTTTATCATTAGTACATTTATGGGCTTAGTCTACACCCTTACAGGCAAGGAAATCTACAAAACCATTCAAATCTATCTCCCCACATCTCCTGCCAACGCACTTCCCATCCAATATGCGTTCCCGAGGCTTCCACAAAGCTTAACCACCTTGCTTGATTTCATCAACAATTCAACGCCTGTCCCTACAATCGAGCTCTCTATCGAGATTCTCCTGATATATACCCTTGCCACTATAGCTATCGCTTCCACATACTTCTTACGCGCAGATATTTCTCGAAAACTGAGCTAATTTACTCGCCCTTTACGTTGAAGTCTAACGAATAGTGGACAATCTTCATTTGCTCTTCTACGTCATTACAATGCTTCTTGCTGTCGCGCGCGCGTAGGTTCACACTTGCATTCGAAACCGCAGATTAAAATTATGCATATTTATGTTACTTGTAAAGAAAGATTGCGACGTGCGCGCTAGCTAAGATAGTGGAATATTCAAGGCTTGAGCTACTCGTTTTTTATTGCCAACCCAAGTCGAGACATATCCTGAGAGATGATGAAGCAGCACCGGAGCAACAATATTACCACTGATTACAAACGCGAGTGAGTTAATTACATCTGAGTATGCTAAACCGATGGCAAAAAATTTCACCCCGCCTACATCACGTTCTCCTGACGCACTCCGAGGAAACATCAAATGGGAACCGACATGCAGGATCCAACGGAGAACAATCGCCAATCCGATATTCAAAGGATATGGGATACCAATAGATTGAAAACCCATCATGAGCAGAGGTAATACGGTTCCACTCCAATGGGTTTCAGCGATGATGCCGTCATCACATCCTCGTAACGTAATCTTCCAAAACTGCTCGAATTCTTCCCGCGTTTTAATGTGTCGGAGTCCATCCGCATATAATGAAACCCCGAGTTTTGTAATTGCGAGGAGTGAGATGAGAATCAGTGTCATCACCCCCACCACCAATCCCAGAGGAAGCGTACCGACGACGTACCCCATCTGTTCTGCAGTCAGAATTCCTAAACCCAGAGGAGACATCACGATGGGAAATGAGATCTGCCACGCCATATAGATTAACATGACAACAAGCAATTTACGATCCATATTCAACGTACCTTGGCATTGTGGGTTGGCTAGGTATAGAACATTTGGACTTTAAATGGCATATCATACCTTTTTCTAGAACTTGCGTAACCATTGTCTGGTGAGCTATCTTGTTGTATACACGCGCGCATTAGCTTCGACCTAGAAGTTCTCTGTTCTATTTTCTATTCAACATGTTCACAACAAGTAAAAACGCTGTGCCAGAAGATTATCTTCAATCAATGTCTTCTAAAACCGATCCTCTACACTTCATCACTAGTCTTCGCGATGTCACTCAGCGTGAATTCGTGGGAGCAAAAGCATTTCATCTCCGATCGGTATTAACGAATGGTCATCGTGTTCCTACCACTTATATTTGTACATTTCAGGCGTATGATCAATATAAGGCTGGAAATCCGGTTATTGTTGATTCCTTGAAAACCGAATTGCAAGAGATTCTCCGCGAGGATATTGATTATGCAGTGCGATCATCCGCCAATATTGAAGATCTTGCAGGACAATCGTGTGCGGGTCAATTTTCCAGCTATCTAAATATTCGTGGAGTAGACGCGGTTGTTGCGACGATCCAGAAAGTCTGGGATTCAACGGATAGTCCACGAATTCAATCGTATCTAAAGCGCCTCGATCAATCTACCTACCAATTACAGATGGCGGTTATCATCCAAGAAATGGTGCAGTCCCAATATTCCGGGGTTGTTTTCACGCGCAACCCGATGAACGGTCGCGATGAAGTCATTGTGGAAGCCGTGGAAGGGTTCGGGACGCGTTTAATGCAGACTGGGGTCACGCCCTACCGCTGGATCTATAAATGGGGCGAGTGGATCGAAGTTCCAGAACACAGCGCTATTCCTGAAGACTTGATTCATCGAGTTGTTCAGGACGCGAAGATACTAGAGAAAGAGCACGGTGAACCTCTCAACCTAGAATGGGCCTATGATAGTCAAACCCTCTATTGGCTGCAACTCCGACCCATTCAAGCGATCACTGGACTCCCCATATACTCCAACAAAATCTCCCGAGAACTATTACCGGGTTTAATTAAACCCTTAGTCTGGTCAATCAATATTCCACTGGTATGCGGCGCTTGGATCCGTCTTCTTCGAGAATTACTCGGCGATCGCGGATACCACCCCGAAGATCTGGCGAAGGCCTTCTATTATCGCGCCTACTTTAATATGGGCGTTATCGGCGACATTTTCGAGCTCTTCGGCATGCCTCGAGAAGGCTTAGAAGTGATGATGGGGTATGAAGCTTCAGGACAAGAAAAACCGAGAATGAAACCCCGCTGGTCCTTCACACTTCTCCGACTGCTACCACGGATATCCTATTTTCTCCTCGATAAAATGTTCATTGCCGGGCGATTCAAACAATTCATCAAACAGCACGAAACCCGAATCCAACAACACCCTCTCGATCACATATCAAAGTTAGATGCTGAGAGTACACTTCGAAAACTCGACGAGCTATTCGAAGCCAATAAAGAGATCGCGTATTTCACCTTACTCTCACAGCTACTAAACAGTGTCTATACCTGGTTATTACAGAGACGCCTTGAAAACCAACAAATCAACATAGACGACCTTGACTTTCCCTTCACCGCCTATCAAGACATTATTCCCAACTATATGTTAGCGAAACTCAATGCTGAATATCAGGCGTTATCGCCTTCAGCTCAACACGCAGTGCAAACTCAGCCTCTGGATCACTTACTCGCAGATTCCACGGTTGCTCCTCTCATGCAGCAATTCAACGAATTTCTCGAGCAATTTGGACATCTCAGTGACCAAGGCAACAATTTCGAGATCGTGCCCTGGCGTGAAACACCATCGCTGATTCTTGAGATGATCCAACATTACGATGCATCACAGGACCCGCTCTCAACCAAACAGGATATCAACGCTCTATTTCCCGGCTTCTTCAAAGGCATATTGATGAAATCATTATATCGACGTGTCCTAGCCTATCGCGAATACAAGGAACGCATCAGTTTTCAATACACCTATAGCCTTGGGCTCTTTCGCCCCTACTATCACCATCTCGGAGATCTTTTGATTCGTCAAAACATACTGGACTCACGTGAAGACATCTTCTATTTAACGCGTGACGAGATCTCCACAATTATTAGCCAACAGCACATGCCCGACCGCGTGAAACAGACCTATCTCCAACGAAAACAAGAGATCGCCCGATATCATCACATCGAGTTACCAGAAGTCATTTATGGAGACGATGTCCCTGAACCCCTCCAACGATTGAGTATCCAAACAGAATTGAAAGGAGTTGCAGCCTCATCAGGCTATTATCGCGGTCCAGTAAAAGTCGTGCAAGGACTTACCGATTTTCATAAAGTCAACGCTGGAGATATCATCATCATTCCGTATTCTGATATTAGCTGGGCACCTCTTTTTGCTAAAGCGAAAGCTGTTGTTGCCGAAGCAGGCGGTCTTCTGTCTCACAGCGCTATCGTCGCCAGAGAATACGGAATCCCTGCGATCGTGGGAGTGCAGAATGCTTGTCAACTCGTGGATAACACCGAAGTTCTTGTTGATGGATATAGTGGAACACTTACCGTGATCGAGCAGTAACCAGCGTACCAACCTATGTATATGCACTCTAGAAAACGTGAGGTGAACTTTCATCACCATTTATATAACGCCTGAAACGACATACATAGGCTATTTTGATGTGCTGAGGGGCTGAATGACATGGAATTCCTACGTAAACATAGTATCCGTTGGGTGTTACTCGGAGTCTGTGCTGTTCTAACGGGTTATTTGGGAATGCAATACCTGGTACAATCCTTAGAGCTTGTTGGGATATATGGAATCTTACTTACAATTGCTGTAGGAGGGACGATATTTGTCCTTGCGAAGACGTTCAAAGGGATCTCACGCATTGTTGCAGCGATACTGATATTCATATGTATGCTGGCAGGGTATTCAATTGGTAACGCCGTATTTCTTGCCCAAGCGGAGATGCCCGATCTTCCTGCGATTGTGCGGACTGATGGAGGCGATGGTCACACCGCGGTACTTTACTTCACCCATGGTGAACCTCCAGGGTATGATCCTATGCCGTGGATTTTGACCATTCAAGAGTTGGATCATGATGATGTGCCATTTGTTCCCTGGTTTTTCCGACCGATGTTCTTCAATACGCTCCGGAATGAATATCTCGAAGCTGGCGGCAGTCCTCATAACATGCTGCATTATACGTTCATTGATAATTTGCGCCGTGCGATGCCTGAAGCTGAGGCGAATGGAACGCGGTTCTATCTCGCATTTTTAGATAGTGCACCACATCCTGATGAGGTTGCGATCCAGGCAATTAATGATGGCGCGAGTAAAATCATCATTCTGCCGATCTTTATTACTGAGTCGACGCATACTGTTGCGGGAAAGGACATGATAGCTAGTGTTCAACCAGAGCGCTATGGTGTTGAAGTGTGCTATACTGGAGCCCTTGGCGATTCAGATTCGTTGCAACAGGTGTTTATCGAACGGGCGAATGAATTGAGTGTTGATTTGAATAAATCGGACGTAGGCATTTTGCTGGTGGGGCATGGTCAACCTACCGAATGGGAGAATCTGTATCCTGAACAGAATCAACAAGAGACGCAATACCGTAATGGTATCCGCAATAAATTAATTGCTGAGGGTTTTCTGCCTGAAAACGTGCTGCTTGGTTGGATGTCATTCCAAGATCCCTCAATCATCGCGTCTGCACAGGCGTTAGCGGAAAATAATGTGGAAACAATCCTCGTGTTCTCGGTTAGTCTCAGCGCTGAAGCAATTCATAGTATCGTCGATGTGCCGATGGACGTCGAAGCTGCGGACCTGCCTCCTGAAATCACAATCAACTATATTGGCCAATATGGCGATCACCCTCTCGCGATTCAGGCGATGATCGAAAAAATTTCGCTATGTTATTAACTTCAAATAAGTGACAATAGAGAGAGATCCTCCAGGAATAGCGAGAGATCACCTATTTATTCAAAAACGCGAGCGAAAATTTCTATCTTTTCTCAGCTTCTGACAAGATAGTCCACATTTGTTCAAGATCTTTTTTGAGTCGTTCGATTCCGTTCTCCATCTCAGCGTCTATTGTTCGACGGACAAGGAGCATGTCCAGTAGTTTTCCTCCAAGCGCTTTGGGCACCTGGTAGTCAAGCATATACGTTAACCTCGTTCCATTCTCGATAGGATCTAGGGTAAAGGACTGAGATAACTCAGTTAAATCACCCTCTATAGCTTGAGAGACGATCTTTCGATTCTCAACAACCTCCACAACTTTCATAATAACTTCCATATCTCCTATGGTTACCTGAGCCGTCGTGCCAACACCTTTCTGCGTCTCCTCGATGATATTAATAGTATCGACAGTCCCCGCCCACTTAATGAAGTTTTTTGGGTTGGATATATAGGACCACACATTCTTATGAGGCACATTAATCTCGATGGTTTTTTCGATTCTTGCCACGATACTTATCTCCAATACTTTTTAGCACTTATTTTATGGCGCCGCGCGGTGCTCCGAGATCTTGGAAATGATCTTAATAGCTACTCATTTATAAGCAAGCTAGCTAGAAATTTCGTCATGGTTAATCACGATAACTCTTCAGCTCACGTTTCTCGTGGGGCTTATAATGCCTGGATTGGAGCCGTTGTATATGCAATTGCTTTCACGGTTCTAATGTGGTTTGTTGGCCCACGTCTCCAGCCCTTTCTGGATACGTTGTTGCCCGACCAAGGCGCCGCCTGGTACTACTGGAAACTCCCCACGAGGGATTTTTGGGCTATGCTTGGAGTCTGGAGCCTTTACTTACTGCATCAAATCTCCATCTGGGCTGTCATATATCGAGCGAAAAAGAACAAGGAATTCAGAACGCCGAGAATTTACGGTCTCAGCCGCTATAATATAGCTGCTCTCGGAATTAACGCTGTTTTTATCGTTCTTCATCTTGTTGAGACCCATCTTTGGTTTGATGGTCTTGCACAGGATGTGCCTATTTGGACGAGTCAGTACTCCGTGATTCTCATGCTGGTGATAGTGTTACTTATTGAGACGCGACGACGGGGGCTCTTTCTTGGTCGCGGGGCACCAAAACCATTTACACCGAGTGTTACAGGATGGTTCCGACGAAATCATATGTATCTCTTCGCATGGGCATTGGTCTATACCTTTTGGTTTCACCCGATGGCCACCGATCCTCAACTCGTGTCCGGATTCTTCTACATGTTTCTCCTATTCACTCAGGTATCGCTCGCGTACACCCGAGTGCATTTCACGAAATGGTGGATTGTGGTGTTGGAGAGTTACGTTGCCCTTCATGCGCTGATCGTTGCCGTCTATAACACTTTATTCTTTGAGAGTGCCGATATTTGGCCGATGTTCTTCCTAGGCTTCGCTTTCATGTTTATCATGACCCAGATGTATGCATTGACTGTATCGAAGCGTATCCAGGGGCTTCTCACTGGCGTCTATGCGGTCTTCACGTGCTGGATCTATCTCCCTGCTCCCTTTGGACTTGGTAGAGCCATTTCAAATCTCTTGCGTCTCGAATTTCTCTGGATTCCCATCATATTATACGGTCTCGCCGCAGTGTTTGCAGGCATAATCTACGTGTACATGAACGCACGCGCGCATAGAAGAGTAGAATTGAGGGACACCGCGTGAGGCGAAGAACAAAAATTCTTCTGGGGATTCTTCTTGTATTCACCATTATTATGAGTGGTGTTGTAATCTGGGCTGAGACGCCGCCCGCACCGATGCCCGAAGCCTACGCTGCGTTAGCGTCATCTACATCCGTGACCGTAACAACGGGTAATTGGGCGATTTTTCAGCCTGTTGATATCAACATCAGCACAGGACTCATCGTGTATCCTGGTGGACGAGTCGATTTCAGATCGTATGCGCCCATGGCTAAAGCCATTGCCATACAAGGATATTTCGTCGTCATACCAAAAATGCCACTGAACCTAGCTGTTTTCGGTGTTGACACTGCTAATGCGGTAATGGCTTCCTACCCCCAGATTAATACATGGGCGATTGGCGGGCATTCGCTCGGGGGAACCATGGCTGCGCAATTCGCGTATGACAATCCATCCAAAATTCGGGGACTTGTGCTCTGGGCAGCGTACCCAGCGTCTGGCACAGATTTATCGAACCACACGTTAAAAGCGACTACCATCCGCGGCACTAACGACGGACTAGTCAGCAGCGCACAAATAGATAATTCACTAACACTCCTACCCCCTTCAACAGTACGTGTTGAGATCGAAGGAGGGAACCATGCACAATTCGGATGGTATGGTGATCAAGACGGAGACAACCCCGCTACAATAACCAGAGAACAGCAACAAACACAAGTCCTTCACGCAACACTCACGCTCTTAGAAACGTTAAACTGAGACCCATGCATCTTGTGCCTGTCCACAATTCGAGGACTAACACATTTTCATAACCACATATTTGAAGGCCTTACATCTCAGCGCGCGCGTGTTAAAAAGTAACCAATTAGCTGTTGGTTTTGCGATATCATAGCATCTTTTTTCATCCCAATTATACATTCCAATAAGTACTCACACGCTGAAACAGATCACCATATGTAGCTCATAGCTACTTCGCATCCATGTAAGAGTAATGTAACTCAGATGCTAAGGGGATTTCAATCCGAACATTTCCGCAATCTGTTCGAGTTTAAAGATTAGTAATGGTTTATCTGCTGTGTAGGACGTCCAAGTTTGCTCAACATGCAGGCCATGTGCAGCAAGAAATTGCGGAGAAAATCGTGCTGTTCCAGTTTGCGCGATATGGTTTATGATGTTGTTTCGCTCGATGGAATCGGTTACTTCAATAAGTCTGCCACGGATAACGATAAAATTATATTGACTGAGATCCGCTGTATAGCTTTCAACTTCAACACAGACGCGATTATCTCGTTTTAGTAATCGCATTTTCCTCCCATAATTAGTAAATTGAAAGTAAAGGACATCGTTTAAAAAGACGTATTGAAAGGGAGCAATATATGGGTAGTTGACGTCGTTAAATGCGATTCGACACAATACTTGTGTGCGTAGCACCTCACGAAGCTCATCTTGATTCATACGGGGCAGTTTGTACATTTCATTTCCCTCAAAGCACGATGTCGAATATCTGTCCTTTTGACTCTTAAAAAGTGCACGAACTTGTTAGGCGTTCGTTATAAAGGAAATCGCGTGCGCCTAGACATATTATGCTCGGGCGTATGGACAGAAATAGGCTGATCTGGGATTTAAGGGCTTTAAAAAGAAAGGTTAGGTATTGGTAGCTGGTCGCAGAGTTATCGTACGCGTTCGTGTGCATATAAAACCGTTGATACTTGGACTTTTGGATGTAATTGATTGAAGCTAGTGTAAATGATTGAGTATTCCATATTCTCCTGTAATTGGGTCTTGGAATAACTGGATTTGAATTGGATAAAACGTGAAAGCCACAAAGGCTAGTGCTAAGATTGTGATAGCAACAATAGAAATCAGTTTCAGATCCTTAGATAGTTTTTTAAAAGTTAATAGCTTGTAACTAAAAAGTTGTCCGACAATTATTGCAAAAATAAAACTAATAACATCTATAGTGAGGTTGTGTTCGATAAAAATAGTATATGCATAAAAGATTACTGGAATGATTACCATTATGGAAAAAATTCCAAGAGCCTTTGCAAAAAAGAAGTTGTTAGTTTTTGTGATTAAGTATCGATATTCAAAAATTGCAAACAAAAGGGTTGGCCAAAAAGCAATTTTCAGATGCTCCCATACACTCTCATTCACCGCAGAGAAAACACCAACTATCGGTTGAAAACCAGACCATTCAAAAGTAAAATGAAGCATACTTCCAATGATGGTTATAAAAACCATACCAGCCAATTCATACCAAAAAATTGATCGTGTTTCAGGCAAAATCGAATTCACCAAGGAAAACATTTTAACTTTTCAAATATTAAAAGCGAGCGCGTAAAACTATCGACAAGTAGACGCGGGCGTGTATGTGCACGTGAGCTGGCTAGCTTCATTCTCGTCTCAACTTAGTAATTAGGATTGATGAAACTAAAGTAATCAAAACAATAATTGCACTTGCCTGAGTTAATGTAACAATATTTTGGTTTCCACTTTGTCTTACCGCAATCCCAAGAAAAGCCCAGATAATTACCAATCCATATGCGATGTCTTTTCGGGTGACTAATACTAGAACACTAATCAACAGAGCAATGATCACAATCATCGTAGCCCATGTTTCATGACTTATCCCATAACCATCCCAGTTTAATGAAACTAAGGTAACCGAAACATTAGCTATCAAAGCGCGCGCGCGTACATCCAACCTCATCTACACATTTGTTAGATACCCCAGCTTAAGATCTGGGTTGGAGCGATAACAAGAACGAAGTTGTGATAACCTCCTTCTTCTCGGGGGCCTGTCTCTCGATACTTTACGTACTT
>JAOZHK010000111.1 GCA_026014905.1 Candidatus Bathyarchaeota archaeon | reverse complement strand
ATGCGGTAAGAGTTCCTGTCTTCACCTCTTCCTTGATGATGGTACCCCTCGTGTATCGTCTGCTTGGATCTCATCAACAAGTAGGTCTCTTAACAGCTGATGCCTCTGCCTTAACGCCCCGGCATCTACAGGCTGCTGGAATTGACTCGATTCCATTGGCTATTGCGGGAATGCAAGATCAACCTGAGTTTGCACGAGCCATTCTAGATGACAGTACCACCATCGACCCTACCCAAGTGACCCAGGAGATGATCCATATCGCACAAGAACTGATAACGACGCACCCTAAAATCGGAGCACTTGTGCTCGAGTGCGCCAATATGCCTCCCTACACTCACGCACTTCACAACGCAACGGGGCTCCCTGTCTTTGACCTGAACAACTTCATCACCTTCATCTATCATGCGATCGTAGTGCAGGAACGCTTTGCAAATGGATTCCTCTAAACTATGTGTAACAATTTTAATTCATAATTAACCTTAATTTGAGAGTGAAAAACATTGTCAAAGCGAAAACGTAAACCACTGAAAGGACTCTTTCCCCTGATGCCGTTAGTGTTAACGCCGACACGGGAACTTGATCTGCAAGGCCTCCGGGAAAACATCCGAGCGTATGAAGCTGAGGGCTTCGATGGCTTCATTGCATTCGGATGTATGGGTGAATTCTATGCTCCAAGCGATCGTGAATTTGAAGCGATCGTCGATATAGCTGTTGACGCCGCAACGACCATCACTACAGTTTTTGGGACAACTGCCCAAACTACAAGGCAATGTATTCAACGTACGCGTTATGTGGATGCAGCAGGGGGTGACGGAGTCATGATTGGCCCGCCATCAGTTATACCTTGCACAGCTGAGGAAGTATATGAACACTATCGGCTCGTGAATGCAGCAATTGACGAGGTACAGATCATGGTATATAATAACCCCTTCACTTTTCGCTTTAATATGACCGTAGAATTCTGGGATCGCTTGTTAACTCTGGATCGAATTTGTGCAGTGAAAGAATCCAACGGTGCAGTGAAACACCGGAACCTTGTCATCCATCATATCGCAAACCAGGTCAATGTATTCAGTGGTGGTGAAGTCTGGCTGCTTGCCGATTCTTTACTTGGTGGATAAGGAATCGTCTCGACCTGTGGGCCAGGGGCTCCCAGTGCCTCAGTTGCTTTTTTTCAAGCGTGTATGAGACAGGACTTTGATCGCGCTCTTCCTCTCCACCACAAATTTGCTCAAGTTTACAGCGACGTCACAGCAGAGAACGAAGTTGCATGGCTAAAGGCTGCTGCCGAACTTGGGGGATTCCATGCCGGACCCCCGCGGCTGCCTTATGCTTCATTAGACCTAAAACTCCGTCATCGGCTACAGCTTGGTCTCGCAGAACTGAATGCTCTCGTAGATTCTATGTCAACAAGTTAAGATCCGCTCTTACACGGATGGACGTATGGGATTAATCTAGCGTAAAAAAACTTTACTTGCTAGCTAGTACATGATAGTGACCAGCTAGCTAGTACGCAAACGTTTGTATCGATTAATGTCCGGCCTGATGCCCAGCAAAGCTGGGAAACTTTGGAAAGTTTGCAGTCATCATCTCTAATACAACATAGCGGCCGGCGTCCACTGCTTTGACTCCACGTTTAATCGCTGGAATCACGTCATCCGGAGCCTCAATACGCTCCGCATAGGCACCGAGATTTTCTGCTATATTGGCGTAATCGCCGGTCACGATGTAAGTTTCAGGATGGCGCAAATAGCGGTCATATCCTCCATATTGCCCGTTATTAAGGACAATTGTCATCAACGGAATTTTTGTACGGACTGGAGTCTCCATATCCATACCTACTTGGCCAATTGATGCATCACCGATGATATTGATGGCTAACCTATCAGGCTTCGCCAGTTTAGCGCCGATTGCGGCACCTAACCCAAAGCCGAGAGTTGTGACATGACCCCAGCCGAGGTAGCCATGTGGCACAGTTGTCTCCCAAAAAGATGAGAATTGATCACGAGGATTTCCTGCATCATGGGTCACGATAGATTGATCACGATCAATTGTGTGCATGAGATCCCATAAGACACGGTAAGGGTTGATCGGTTTCTCATTCGATGTCAACCATGGCATCCAATTCGTCAGGTGTTGAGTTTTCAAAGTTTGGATCTCGTTGACCAGGTCTATATTCACTCGCGCAGTTTTCTTTTTCTTCACCTCACGAATCATCTGTTGCAACACGAGTTTCGCATCACCGATAACTGCGTGGTCAATAGGATACTCACGATTAATATCAAACTCGTCGATGCAGGCAGTCTGCACAATCGATGTATTCTTCGGAACAATTAACGCCGTGAAGTGTTTATGAAAGCTTGCACCAATACCGAACACGAGGTCAGCTTGTCCCAAGAAATGCTCGGTAGGTTCGCCTCGGATAAATCCTACAGATAATGGATGTTGTTCAGGAAAGGCGCCTTTCGCATTCATCGTAGTAATAACAGGTGCTTGTACTAGTTCCACAAACTCCTGCAACTCCGATTCAGCCTGAGCCCGATAGACCCCCGTGCCCACATAGATAAGGGGATGCTTTGCCTGTAATAACGCGCGAACCGCGACTTCGACATCATAAGGATTACCAGCTGGCTTCCAGCTCTTCACAGGCATATACTCCAACGGTTCGCTGAAATTCTCACTACGCAGGTCTGCTAGGAGCTCTAAGAGGACCGGACCGGATCGCCCACAGCGCAAGTATGTGAATGCCCGTCGGAGCATCTCAGGCACTCGATGCGTGAAGTTGATTGTCTGAGCCCATTTTGTAACTCGGAGAAAACTCTGTACAGTCTCAAAGTCCCGATTTCCTTTGCGCACTCGGCTGATACCACCTGGTAACACTAGAACTGGTTGCTGATCTTCCCATGCATGAGCGACGCCCGCAAATGAGTTTTGAATTCCTCCAGTAGCCATCATCGAGCATACTCCTGGCTGTTGACTGACCCGTGCATAGCCATGGGCTATATCAACGGCAACACGTTCCTGCCGACAATTAATCACTCGAATACCGATTTCTGCGCAATAATCCGGGATAGGTGCTGCACCTTCACAGGCGACAAACGGCACCTCTTCCAGCTCAAGAATTTTCGCTACCACTTCAAATCCATTCATACATGACGCCTTCATAGTTGTTGATAGAAAATTGCTGGTTTTTCTATTTAAAGCCGAGGGATCTAACTAGTCAGCTTTCTATCAATTCCACTGAAAATGGTTACTAATAGGCTATTTGGCTATTTTAACTCGAGGAATAATTATGAAAATGGGAGCAGCAAATGGGTTAGTTTGGATTAACGTGCGTGAAGAAAATACGATTTCTATCATACCCGCACGTGGCTAGCGTGATGTTTGTATGGAAATGCTTCCGCATGCGTGCAAATACCCATATATGCCTATATCATGATGTGATTACTTATGTACGAACTTGAATTGATTCGATCCGCAGAGAAATTGGCACGCGATGTGATTCAGGTCAAAAAAAAGCATAAAGTACTCATTGTAACTGACTCTGACAAACTCAAAGTGGGAAACGCGTTTGCTTTAACGTGTCGGGGGTTAGGCGCAGAAACAGTCATTGCAATAATGCCTATATCGGGTGAGCACGGGAGTGAACCTCCAGTTACAATTGCTGCAGCTATGCAAGCTGCTGATATTGTTTTTGCTCCTACAACCCATGCGATTACTCACACACGGGCTCGACTCGATGCCTATGCTGCCGGCACCAAAGTGGTGATTCTCAGAGGAGTTACTGAAGACATGATGGTGAAAGGAGCCATGACGGTCGATTTCCAGAAGTTAAAGAATCAAACTCAGGCTATCGCTCAAATATTAGCTAATGCGAACGAAATCCAGGTGAATTCGGACGCTGGAACAGATTGCACATTCAGCGTAGCCGGTCGTAACGCCTTTTCATTAGACGGTTTTTTCCATGAAGAATATGGTTTTGCCACACTTCCTCCAGGAGAAGCACCAACCTGCCCCGTTGAAGGAACTACAAATGGAACAATCGTGTTTGATTATTCAATGGACAGTGTCGGCAAACTCAGTCAACCATTAAAACTCGAAGTCAAAAAAGGAAAGGTAGTATCAGTCTCAGGGGCGGATGAAGATGTTCATTTTCTCGAACGGATATTTGCTAGAGACTCTACAGCGCGCAATATTGCGGAATTTGCCATCGGCACTAACCCCAATGCACGCTTGATTGGCAATCTGGCTGAAGATAAAAAACTTGCAGGAACAGTGCATTTTGCTATTGGAGATAATGAATCTCTAGGCGGGGTTGTCCGGAGTAGTATTCATCTAGATGGCTTAATGCTCAAGCCGACTGTCCTAGCCGATCAGAGATTGCTGGTCCAAAAAGGTAAGCTGATTTTGTAATGCGAGAGTAGTATCCGCACCTGCATATATTTATGGGGTGAGTATTTTCGCGATTCGTCGACCGTAGTTTTTACATAACTGCTCAATCTTTGTATTTGGATCATTTGATACACGAATGATTCCTTCCAGCATCTTCATCCTATGATGGTGACCAAAGGCGACTTTTAGGGTTTTTATACAGTCTTTTCCATCAGTCTTCGTCCCAGATGATGTAAAACAGCCTGCAACTTTGTCTTGAAGTAGATGATCACGGCGATACAGAATGATCGATTCATCGACAAGTTTCTTGACTTGCCAAGCCATATTACTGAAGTATGTCGGCGACCCAATTATGATTCCATCAGCCACATGGAGCTCTTCTACGGTGCAATCCTCCACAGGCAGAACTTTAACACTGATACCCTGTTCGCGCGCGCCATCAGCGATGGTCTGCGCCATCCATTGTGTCTTGCCAGTTCCTGTATAGTAGGTGATGAGGAGTTGTTTTGTCATTTAGTATCCCTATTCTGATGCGGAGCAAACCTGTATAAATAGATGCTGCAGTTGAGAGCTTCTTATGGGCGCGCGCGTAGGAGTCTTCAGGTTAGATGATGAGTTTGGTTCGTTATTCAGCTGTAGCTGTGTGTTCTCGTTTGATTAGTTCCCAATCTATAGCGTATCCCAATCCTGGCTTTGTAGGTGCATAGACATAGCCTTGGTTATCTACATTGATGTCTTTTATCAGGCCATATTTATTTGCACCTGTGCAGGGGAACACTTCATAAAACTCACAGTTTTGTACCGCCATGGTAACATGTAAATTAGCGACATTATTGAGTGAATTGCCGCCATGATGTATTTCGCACTTCATGTTGAAGCCTTCAGCGAGATGACAGAGTCGTACTAACGGTGTGATTCCACCGGTAACAGCGACATCACCACGTAGGATGTCTGTAGCATACTGGGTTATCCATGATGCCATGCCATAAAATCTTCCAGGAGCGAACTCGGTCGACATGATTGGGATGTCCAATTTGTTATGGAGTTTAACATAATTGTAAATATCTTCTTCGACCAACGGATCCTCATACCAATAATAATCAAGTCCTTCGATAGCCCGACCAACTCGTAATGCATCCTCATATTGGTAGGCCCACATCGAATCCAGCATCAATTTCATGTCATCGCCAACCGCTTCACGAACAGCTCGACAAATCTCAATATCTGCCCGAGGGTCGCCGTGAGGATGAATCTTATGCGCAGTCCAACCACGCTGCTTAAAGTGAAGCGCCTCCTGAGCATATTGCTCTTTTGTTTCGTGATACGCTGTACTTGAATACGCTGGTACTTTCTTCCTGCAGGTACCAAGAAGCCGATGAATGGGCTGCTTCGCAATTTTCCCGTTAATGTCCCATAGACAAACATCTATAGCCCCGATAATATAGGTCGAGATGGAGCGATTCATCTTCCACATATCCCACCAAATTTCCCCGATATTCTGGGGGTTGCGTCCCATAATCAATGGTTTAATGAATTCCATGAGGCCTAAAACGAAATGATCTGCCCCCATTCGAGACGATCCTAGAAAAGCATTGCCACTTACCCCTTCATCGGTACTTACTGTCACGACGCCAAGTTGCTTGGTACCTCCAAATGATGTGCCTACACCTGTTTTCCATGGCGCGGATTCCCAGTTGAACATATCAAGTTTAACATTGGTAATTTCCATCTTAGACAGGCCTCTTGTGATGAGCTAGCTAGCTATAATTGATGTGTCCTTTAAATAATTCGCTAGTGTTTGCCGATGTGTACAGGTGCACGCTTTCCTGCTAGCTA
>JAOZHK010000168.1 GCA_026014905.1 Candidatus Bathyarchaeota archaeon | reverse complement strand
TATAACCTGTTCATACCAAACCTTATCCTTCTTGTAATGCTCTTCAAGTTCAGCTACTGATGCATTGTGCATTTTCTTAAGCCAGGCATCAATATCTCTGTCGAGCTTCTGTAACCATTCTCTCTGTGTAAAGAAAGCTTCAACAGGAATTCTATGATGGTTCATAGCTAAGACTCTTCTATAAACCTCAGGTGGAAGCTCTTTGTTTAGCTGCTTCATTAACTGAAAAGTTGCCTCTGGGTACTTATCAGGGTCAGAGCCTAGAGGAGGGACATCAACTTGTGAGAAAATGATATCACAAACTTCACTTCCGGCGATCTTTGAGAGTCTATCACGAATACTTGGGTAAACTGAAGTACCACCAAGAATCGCTGCATAGTATATCCAAGGCTCTTTTAAATCAAGCAGGTAGACATAACGTCCGACAGCCATCAACTCATCATAACTATTCATTCCTTCTTTCATGAGGTAAGCAACATATTCTTGAAAATCCTTGACAGAGCCATCAACGAGTTCTAAATCATTATCTCTGAAATGCTGAATAGCTCTATTCACAGACTCAACGTACTTGTGTATCTTTGCAGTCTCCATCCCACGATGTTCAAGAACCTCGCGATACTCTTTTTCTCTATACATATCATACTGAATAAACAGACTATGAAGAATGTCTTTCGCAAAATCAATTATACAATTTCATTAAATCTATATAGCTAGCTTAACTGTTTAAGGAACATAATTCTCGGAATTTTCTAATTTCTAATTTATACAATAATAATTGTTTTAGAATATTTTTTCTTTTAGAGTTTAGAAAAATAGAAAATAGAAATTCAATTTTTAAAATAAAACTAAAAATAGTAATTTGAAACACATGATAATGCTAGAAGCATCATGCAATACGGTCAAATCATTCACACATTCACTGCGAAAGATGGACAGCAAGTCATCTTACGATCACTCAAATGGGAAGATCTTAATGATTGCCTGAAACTGATTAACGCTCTCATTGACGAACAAGCCGACATCACATTTTGCAATCCCATTAGTCGTGATACTCAAATTGAGTGGTTAAGTAATCGACTTGCTGCTATCGAGAAAGGTCAAGTTATTCAAATCGTTGCTGAAGTCAATGGTCATGTTATTGCGAATTCAGATGTAACGATTAAGACCAGCCAACGAAGTCATGTCGGTGACATAGGCATCATAATCAAAAAAGGCTATCGAAATATTGGGATAGGAACTGAGATGCTCAAGCAACTAATTATACAAGCAAGAGAACGAGAAGTAAAAATTGTGACACTGGGCGTTTTCGAGACGAACAATCGAGCCAAACACGTTTATGAAAAACTGGGATTCTGTGAATGCGGACGGATTCCTGGTGAAATCTACAAGAATGGAGAGTATATTGATCATATCACGATGGTTAAAATTCTTGATGAGACCATCATGTAAATTGACTAACTTGAACAGGCTACTTACTCGATAACTCTATACCAATTTGTCGAAATTTAGCTTCTGTGCCCTCTTGGAGTGGTCCTTTTAAGCCCTTGACAATTCCTGAGGCACAAGGAATGACAATGTTCATTCCAAATTTTTTCATTCGTTTTTCAATTCCCTTAGCTGCACTCCCCCAGAATCGTGAACGGTTCTTTGTATCAAATGCAAAGACTTTCTTATCTTTAAGATCAACATGTTCAAGCTTCTTCATGAAAGTCTTCATGGGACCCGACATGCCAAACCCATGAGTTGGCCCACCAATTGCGAGCAAATCATATTCTGGTAATGTCTCAATTGGGAGATTGTCAACCTTGAAACAATCTACGCTTATCCCTTGTTCGTTCATGCTTGATGCTAACACTTTAGCTATTTGCTCGGTATTGCCGAATTGAGTATCGTAAATAACAATTGCCTTCATATTGACATATCCTGAACTGTTTCTATTACCCTTCGTATGGCACTTAGCATGGCTAGCTTTGGGGAAAAAGTTGCTTGCCTTGTTCGGTGTATTCGATAAGACCCATTGGTTTGAGGATATTCAAGTCTTCAGTGACGCTCCAGTACTCTGCAAGTTTGCCATTCACGATGCGATAGATATCAACATTCTTAGCTGTAATCTTGTTGCCAGTTGGGGCTACTCCCATAAATTCGCCTGTATGGGTCCCCGTATATAACAGATGGATCCATACTTTGTCTCCTTCGGCAATGATGTCTTCAATAGTTTCGTGCCAATCGGAGAAGGCTTTAAAACCCATCTTCAACCGCTGTTTGAGGCTTTCCACACCTTGTTCGTGATGGGTGTGGTCAACAAAATCAGGCGCTACTAAATCGTCTACTAAATTCAAGTTTTGCGTATTATAGGCGTCAACAAATTTACGAGCAAGCGTTTTATTCGCTTCTAATGACATGAAATATCACCGTATTTACCAGCTATAACGCTGTTATTAATACATACTTTTATGAACTTTTAAGAATTGTGGTCTAGGCTTGCACATTGAATAGCTAGCCAGTTCGTTTGTGACTAAAAGCTCTCACTATTGAATGACCAAACATATAACTAAGACCCGCCCACCCGCCCTATAATACACCACATATCAATCATGTGGGTTCATCATGCAAGTCATATGTATCAAATGTCACAAACATGGTTCACTAAGTCTGAATCATTACAAGTCAAATGGACTTAATTACAAGTATTATGGCATCCAAGCTAGCTATGTATATGCTCAGTCTTGATCAATATTCTGTATAACCGATTCATAATCATTATTTGCTCATACTCGTCTGACCAATTTCTGTGAAAAACTTGGGCGTATTTAATAAATTAAAATCCAAGACAGAAAACACAGTGAAAAAAGGCGTGGATGTAGGAAAAAAAGCAGGCGAGAAAACACTTGAAATCGGCAAAGATGTCGGCGAAAAAGGCATTGAAGTCGGAAAACAAGGTGTTAAGAAAGTACGAGCAGCCGTTAAAGACGACGACCCACATAAAATATTAAAAATCCGTTTAGCGAAAGGCGAGATCACGAAAGAAGAATATGCGGAAATGAAAGCATTATTGGACTAAGTAGTTATCCACAGGTGTACAATTCATAAGAGTAAAATCATGATATTTCAAGACAATAATCTGAGAGGTATGAATAGTGTTCTGCTCGCAATGTGCTGAAGAATTACCAGACACCGCATATTTCTGCCTTAAATGCGGCGTGAAAACAAGCTCAGGTATCGAAGCGGGGGTTGCATCACCATGGAATTGGGAGAAAGAGGTTGAAAAAACCGTGACCAATGTCGCTCAAGACTTGGGTAGAGCAGTTGACACCGTTAGAGAGAACGTTCGAAAAGCCATAAACAAAGACCCACGTTTTTGCGCAAAGTGTGGCGACAAGAATCACGCGGAGTCCAAGTTCTGTTATCATTGTGGTTCTGCATTGAACTAATCCATCATTAACTGCTTAGTAACTTTATTTTGCAGCTTCTTAGTCATAGAGATCACATGATATTTTACAAGCTCATGTAACAACGTTACTTAGAACTAGAGCCATACGGCAATAAAAGGTCAGATAGTAATCTCTAGCGTACAATGTACGCCTTATCTGGAACTGAAATAACTGTTGTGTTCGAGAGATGGTTAAAGAATCGTTGATTTGCGTTTGGATAGAGGAACCAACCAAACAGCCAATCTAATGGAAGACAGATCGCTTTCCCCAGACTCTGAATCGCAGCTTGCCCAAACGTGATAGATGCCCCATTAACACTCGTCACTTTCAGCCCAACCACCATTTTCCCAATAGATTGTCCATACGTGCCCTCCATAAAGGTCCAATACCCAAAATAAATCATGTTCTCGATACCAAAGCTGACAAAAGGAATCCAGGCGAGGACATCAGGAACGACGATACCAAACGGTCGCAAGATTTCTCTAATCGGCCAAATCGCAATTGACAGAATGATCGCATCAATGAGCCAAGCAACACCTCGATAGACCCAATTGGTCGTAGTTGTTTGCGTAGGCACCGTGATCAGTCGTTGAGACGCAACGGTCGATCCACACGAGGTACAATATTGTGCGTTATCCGGAAGTTCAATACCACATGAAGGACAAAATGGCATAGCTTAATCACTCTTTATAACGTGTAAGCATCACCCTCGATTTGTCGAAGATGTCTAATGTTCATTATGAAGCCAGAATCCGTATTCTCGATCGTGATCCTCGAGCTAGCCTGCTACAAATGTCACCAGATATCGGTAATTTTTGGAGTTAACTCGCCGTTCAGAAGTAGATTATGATATCTATGTATAATTTCATAGTGTTGAGAGCTTTTCCTTGTGTATTTATTACCCATCATGAGAAATACTTTCAACAACGAAAGGTGCCGTTTGATGAAATGGCGAGAATTATTCACTAAAACTGAACCACGACATATCGTTCATCTTCCCAATCGGAAACGTGTGAAGCGATTCAACAAGACTACCGAAAACGAATAGTGGAATGTGTTCAATATGGTGATCACGCATGTTTGAATACATAATTGGTCTTATGACATTCATTGTTATTGTACACGGATTAAAACAAATGACGCACAATAATTCTGAGGCATCAGGATAACTAAACGTACATGATCTGAAAACCCCGATATTCAATGACTAAGTATAGACAGAATAAGTTTCAGATAATTTTCTA
>JAOZHK010000161.1 GCA_026014905.1 Candidatus Bathyarchaeota archaeon | reverse complement strand
AAACGGCCCTTCTAAAAGTATTAGGTCGAGGATTTCAAGATTGCTTCCATTGGCTTCGTCGCCAGCAAGTATCTATCCGATTTGGAGGCGGTGAGACAGCAGATCTACCGGATACTGTTCGAACGTTAGATATTTCAGGCGCAGTTTTTGGCTCTATCAAATTGGAGAACACTATTTCAAGTGAACGAATCGAAAGTGGCAACAAGATCATTGGCTTGCGAAGTGGCGGTCAAATAAGACAGGAAACATTCAAAAATAGTGGAATTATGTGTAACGGAATTACTCTCGCACGCCACGCATTAATGAAAAAAGAGTATACACAACAGTATCCAGAAACCCATCATATTCTGTCCCAAGCGTATAAAGGTCAGTTTTCAGTCGATCATTATGTGGAAGAATTGGGCATGTGCATGGGCGAAGCCATCACGTCACCAACTCGGTTATATGCACCAATCATTCTTCGAATCCTTGAACGCTATGGTAAATATGTAAGAGGACTTATTCATAACACTGGAGGTGGGCAAACTAAATGCCTCCGAGTAGGCCAAGGAATTCACTATAGAAAGCGATCATTCTTTGTAGATCCAATCTTTCAGATCATCCAACGAGAAAGCGGTGAGCATTGGAAAGCCATGTTCCAGAACTTCAACATGGGCATAGGTTTTGAGATCGTCGTCGATAAAGAAGTCGCCGAAGATATCTTAAGTATCCCTGAGAAGGAGGGATTGGAAGCACAAATAATTGGGGAATGTGAGGTGACAAAAGGAACCAATCAACTCACTCTTAAAACCCCTTGGGGAACCTTCCAATATTTATAAAGTAAAGAGACATATTCGGTTTCACAAATACTACTTGAACTTCACGGAGAGATACAATTTGCGGTTTAAAGGAACAATACATATTCGATTAAAACCTGGTCACTCTGATCCTGAAGGCGAAACGGCAGCACAAAGCCTCCGTGACCTTCGTTATTCAGTACAAGAAGTACACGTTGTTAAAAGCTATGAGATTATTTTTACAGCACAATCAAAAATTCAAGCGAATCAACATGTTGAAGAAATGTGTAAGAGATTATTAGCGAACCCGATTAAGGATGACTATACATTTGTTGTAGAGGAAATGGGATGAATGAATCTTTATACACTTCAAATTCGACTCCGTTTAACCTTTTAACAATCGATATCCAGAAAGCTTGTGACTCACAGTTAGTGCAAATTAGTCATGAGATGGGATTAGCATTAAGTCTTCCCGAAATGAGGAGCGTAAAACAGCATTATCTTCAACTAAAGCGCAACCCTACTGACATCGAACTTCAAACCATTGGTCAAACGTGGTCAGAACACTGTTACCACAAAATCTTCAAGGGCATCATTTTAAACTCCAATGAAGATGTCCTCGTTGAAAATTTGCTAAAAAACTACATTGCGAAAGCTACGACTTCATTAAAGCCTTCTTGGTGTTTTTCAGTATTTGAAGATAATGCAGGCATAATTAATTTCGATGATGAGTACGGGATAGCCGTGAAAGTAGAAACCCATAATCATCCCTCTGCAATCGAACCTTTTGGAGGCGCAGCAACGGGAACAGGAGGTGTCATCCGTGATGTTCTAGGTGTATGGGGAGATCCTATTGCTTGTACAGATGTCCTTTGTTTTGGACCATTGGACTACCCTGTTAACGCTTTGCCAACGGGGATTAAACATCCACGATATATCTATCGAGGTGTAGTTGCTGGTATCGGTCATTATGGTAACAATATTGGTATCCCTACGGTAAATGGAGCCATCTTTTTTGAGGAAGGATACGTTGGGAATCCTTTAGTCTATTGTGGCTGTATTGGCATGTTACCGCTGCATTTGTATGTGAAAGATACACAGCCTGGTGACGCGATACTTCTTGTTGGAGGTAGAACTGGGAAAGACGGAATTCACGGCGTGACCTTTGCATCGGTGGAATTAACTGAAAACGCAGAAGAATCACGACCAGCAGTACAAATCGCGAATCCAATCGAGGAGGAAAAAATTCGGAGAGCAATTATACGCGTTCGAGATCAGAGTCTGGCATCAGGTATAACAGATCTTGGAGGAGGGGGTCTGTCAAGTGCAGTATGTGAAATGGCTCATCGAGCCCAGTGTGGATTTCAGCTTTCTCTTGATCAGGTGCCCTTGAAAACCCGGTCAATAGAGCCTTGGGAGATTTGGATCTCGGAATCACAGGAGCGAATGCTTCTTTCCGTTAGACAGGAAAATATTCAGAGAGTCATTGAGATTTTTGCTGAAGAACAGGTTCAGGCAACATGTTTAGGCAAGTTTACACGCAATCATACCTCAAATATTTCATATGCTGGAGTCCTTGTTGCTCGTTTAGACTTGCATTTTCTCTTCAATGCTCCTCAGCGTCGTTTAATAGCTGACTGGAAACAGACAATCACTAGGGAGCCTAGTGTACGTCAGCCATCAAACCTAGCGAATCTATTACTGAAACTGTTAGCTCAACCTAATATTACAAGTCGAGAAGCTGTAATTCGCACTTATGATCATGAAGTGCTGGGTAATACAGCCTTGAAACCACTTCAAGGTCGGTATAGCGGACCAAATAATGCAGCGGTACTAAAACCGTTACCTCATTCATGGAAAGGTATTGTCATATCCTGTGGAATGAAGCCTAGATTTGGATTAATAGATCCGTATTGGATGGCAGCAGCAAGCATTGATGAAGCGATCCGTAATAATGCATCAGTAGGAGGTCGACGAATCGCGATTCTTGATAATTTTTGCTGGGGTAACCCGGAAAAACCTGATCGATTAGGAGGACTCGTCCGAGCAGCACGAGCATGTTATGACTTTGCTTCCGCTCTTGAAACCCCGTTTATCTCAGGTAAAGATAGCTTATATAACGAATCTCCTTTGGGACCGGTAATGCCCTCCCTTCTCATCACAGCTATAGGAATCGTCCCTGATGTTCGAAAAATAATTTCAACACGCCTTAAAGCCGCGAGTAATCAGCTCTATGTAATAGGAGTAACACGTCCCGAACTAGGAGGCTCTGAATACTATCGATTACATAAGGTACTTGGAAATCGAGTCCCCATAGTTGATTCCACGGCTATGAAGAATCAGATGGAAGCGATCGCCGAGGCAATTGATCAACAATTGGTTGTAGCGTGTCACGATCTATCCGAAGGCGGCTTGAGTGTCGCTGCAGCAGAGATGACATTAGCTGGAGATCTCGGCTTGGAAATCAATTTATCAAAAATACCAGAGGTGGAATGCCGCCGGGATGACACCTTACTCTTCTCTGAAACCAATAGCCGCTTCCTAATCGAGGTTCCAGAGCATGCAACGAAACAAATCGAAAACTGTTTTAAAAAATGTGTATATTCGCGAATTGGTCAAGTAACTACTGATCCTCACCTGATCATACATGGTCGAATTAAAACAAAAATTCTGGATGTAACCATTGACACATTACGTTCAGCATGGGCCGGAGGGTTACAGTAAAAATTGAAAAAACAGAATATTCACGTCTGCATTCTACGAACAGGTGGTACCAATTGCGACCGAGAAACAAAACGAGCTTTCGAAGAAGGGGGAGTTCAGGCAGATGTGCGAAGAAGTACTCAGGTAACGAACCAGGATCTGGATAAATATCATGCACTTGTATTTCCAGGTGGTTTTTCATACGGTGATTATGTACGAGCAGGTGCAATTTGGGCCCGAGAAATAAAAGTACGATTAGGCCGAGGGTTACAGCAATTCGTTGATGATGGTAAACCCATTTTAGGAATCTGTAACGGATTTCAAGTGCTTGTTGAAATGGGTCTTTTGCCTGCCATCCATGGAACTAGTGAATATCCGGAGATGGCGTTGGCGACAAATTCATCCGCACGCTATGAGTGCCGATGGGTTGCACAGAATGAATTCCTTTATCTTAAACATGAGAATCGAGGCAACTGTGTTTTCACGAGAAATATTCCTCTCGGAAAAATACTTCAACTGCCCATAGCCCATACTGAGGGACGCATACTATTTCCAGAGAATAGCAAAACAGCGATCATGCAGCAACTCATTACTAATGATCAACTTGTATTTCGATTTGTGGATTCAGTGGGAATGTATCCATGTGGCCGATATCCAACGAACCCTAATGGTTCAATGTTTGACATTACCGGTCTCTGCAACCCTCAAGGCAATGTGCTTGGATTGATGCCTCATCCAGAACGGGCGATCTATTCTTGGCAGCTGCCAGAAGCCTCATTGAGTACAAATCAAAAGTATGGTGACGGAATGCTGATATTCATGTCAGTTATTCATCATCTGGAAAATAATTTCTGACGAATGCTTGTGCGCTAGGTCAGAAAAAACGCTTTTTTATGATACTTCCCAAATATCCCCCACCAAACCCCGCGAATGCAGTAGCTACGAAATTCGATATTACATCTCCAAATAAGTTTTCAATGCTAAAGTTTGTGAGAAGCGCATAGTATAATATGAAATATGCAATCGATCCGACGATCGTTGCGAATGCAGCGAAAGATCCTGACGCCATCGTTGGAATTTTGGGTAATAAAAACCCTACGACAACTCCTGCTATGATTGATGAGAGGAGATTTTGCACAGTATAATCAAAAAAACCTGTGGTTAAGGTGTTGAATACATAGTAAAGAGCGACTGTCAGAGCCATGCCAACAATGAAGATCTTGGCGAGCATGTCGCGCGCCAATTTTCGTGAGGCTCGATCCATGGTCATCATCCAATACGATGACAGTATATAACATTATTTCTTTCGTTTACGAATATCCCAGCGGTTAACGATCTCTCCAACGAGCTCTGGCTGAAGGTTATAGAAGATATCCATATTTCGTTCAGGAAAGTGTATGCGAATTGAGAATTCTCGTCCGAGACGATCCATTTTTGATAGCCCAAATTCGGGCTTTCGTGGTAAAAATTGCTTGTATTTTTCATGAAAATGATTAATGGCAGGGATAAAACATTCTTCTACTAATTCTTGGTGAGAGACATCGTGGGGAAACCCTAGAGTGAAGCTGTAGTCTATAATATCTCCATCAGAAAAATTGTGAATGACGCTATCTAACACTCGCCGATTCGGAAATTCGACGATATTGAAAGTCGGAGTATAGATTTTTGTGTAATTTACAGTTATTTCTTGCACTTCCCCTTCAATATCTCCAATTCTAACATAATCATTGACTTTGAAGGGTTGAGATAACATTAAATAAACACCTGCTAAAAAATTTCCGACAGTTTGTGTCGACGCAAAGCCAATAGCAGCTCCACCTAATGCAGAAACACTCACCAACCACTCAGCTTGAGCCCCAAATACTTGTAAGAGAATTAGTAATGCGATTACAAATATTATGATTCGGACCAGAAGTTTCAGACTGTTTTCGATATGGGTATCAAGTCTTCCTTCAGAGTATTGTACAATAGCTCGACGAACCAGACGATCCAGAATGAAAGCAACCGCAGAAATGATGAGTACCGAGACAAGCGTCACTAGATTCTCAGATGTAATCAGATTACTAAACCAGTCAGTTATTGTAGTCATTT
>JAOZHK010000148.1 GCA_026014905.1 Candidatus Bathyarchaeota archaeon | reverse complement strand
GTCTGAAATTATCACATTAGGAACTCAGCTCGGGGTACCCTATCAGGACACGTGGTCCTGTTACATCAATCAAGACAAGCATTGTGGGCAATGCGAGTCCTGTCGCAACCGACAAAACGCCTTCCTCGAGGCGAACATACGTGATCCTACGGAATACCTAGTGACAAGTAACGAACCCGTGCACTAACAATTTACATCTGGGATTTAGGACTTCAAATAGAGAAAACAGATTGTCTCACTGATACGCGAGACCACGTAGTTCTCGAAACCATGCACAGCAAGTCTTTCCATTAAATGTCCGTGATGCGGGTACCCGTGGCGAGGGAGATGGTGTAACAAATATGCGAGAACGCCCAAGTGTTTCAGCTTGTAGCCCAAAGGATTGAGCACGGTACCCAAAGTATGCGTGAAACGCGTTTTTGCTTGTAAAACACACGATTTTCGGGGCATATTGCTGAATTTTCTGCCGAAGAGGGCGACGACCTGCAATGATATGCCTTTTCATTAACTTAGTGTCATCGCCACTATGCTGCGTCTTCACCACATCGGTCAACCCCAACCCGAATTCTATAATGGTATTATCATCCTCTGCAGAAAGTAAATGATCGGTCAATCCCGCGTGAAAGAGCAGCTGCCAAAAGCGATTCGACGGATTGGCATAATAATGTCCCTTATCGGCAGAAATATCAGACGCTGCAGTACCTACGAAGAGAATCACGAGATCTGTTGCCAGATAATCGGGAAGAATCATCTTGTCAGCTACTCATACGTGCGCGTGTTCATTACCCCTGTTGTTCTAGACGTTTATGCATTTAAAACGTATCTCTTGCCTCAGTTACGATCTCCGCCATTAGATTGTAACCTTTTTGGCACATATCCAGCATTTCTATGTTATCGTACTTACCGCTGTAGAGAATTTTTTCTTTTGTTTCTTTTGGGAGGGTGATTGTCCGATTTCCGCTACCATAAATGATATCAGGTGCAACAGTATCTGCCGAAATATTTGAGGGTAATACAGAAACATCAAAAATTTTAGTAAGGGGTCCAGAAATATGCTCTCCTATCGTTGCTTCTGCGGCTCGTCCACCCCGATAAATGGATATATTTCTAAGATACCAGAGGTGTTCCTGTCCAAGAAAGCCTTCTTTTTTGTTGTACCATTTAATGAAAGTTGCCGCCTCAGTTCGTTCCGACGTGACAGCTCGTAAAGTAAAGCTACGTTTATCAATCGAGTCTTCTTCAGGATCGATATCGAAGTATTTCTCAGCATAATCGTATAATAAAAAATCAAACGTGCTTCTCCAGGCTTGCACAAAAGCACTAAAGTTATATTTGAACTCATTTTTGAGTAAGACTGTCTGGTAAGGGAAAATGGTCAAATGTTGACTGAATCCATCTATTTTTGATAGAAAATACTTGGCCTCAGCAAGTTTATCTTCAGCCCTCATAGCATTCAACGTGTTGATTACTGTTTGTGTTAATAAATGTTGGCGCGCGTGAGTGGCCAGCTAGCTAGAACACTCGAATTACGCACGCGCGTATATCGGCTAATCGACGCGTTGTCTTTAACCACATTGAAAAAGATGGGGTAGGTTGAGTTGTGGTGGGGTGAGAGGGATTTGAACCCCCGGCCTCCAGCACCCCAAGCTGGAATCATAGACCAGAGTATCCGTCTTCCTCGAGATGAACGAGAAAAGACTCTAGACGACCACCCCAACCGATCTTATGATAGATAAATGATGGAATATAAACACTATCACTCGATCAATTTCTTGGACCTGGATCTGTTGGTAATGATCAATCTGCTAGAAATAGAGAATTGATTTTGTGAGTTTTTTCAGTGACTACGTGAACGAGGGGGTTATTGAAGCCACGTTGGTCGTCCTTGAAGAAATCCATGGAAAAAGCGGAGAAACGACGGATGGGTGGTTCCAAGATTGATGATTTCCCGATTGATGGTAATGGTGTGATGGTGTTTGAGAGATGTGTGGAAACCGTTGGCAACGCCTATTTCTTTGCCCCCATCGGCTGTCAACGACTCCGTGAGAAGTGTCCGTGCATTGGGGTATTGTCGAATTTTTCCGACGAACCATCGATCATCGTCGATCCATGGTCCCACACTTGTATCGGGTGCATGGAGATGCTTTTCCAGGAATGATGCAACGTCGGGTGAGTCAATGGGAGGTCCTCGATGTTTTTTCGTTAAGGGGAGTATCATCGAAGCTAAACTGAAGACGAATACATGCTTGTTCTGTTCGTTACTCCAAACCCCGCTCTTGAATATGGTAAAGTCATGACGCTGAAGGTATTTTGAGATGGCTCGTCGTGTTCGATGGAGTTGTCCCCAAAGAATATCGGGTGCAGATGCATCACTCGTAACACTTAATGCTATTATATCAAATTGCAAATTCTGGACATTGCTTTCTATGAGTGCGTGTACATTATTCTCAGTGACTGGGAAGAAATACGTTTCCGCTGGATTCTGGAGGAATCGGTGGGCGGCAGTTATGAACTCGCCCATTCGTTGATGTGTGACGGCTGACGCGACGTTTCGCTGTGCGTCTACTGGATCGATAACAATTAAGGGAGCTTGAAAGTGTTGTTGGGCATTTCTCTGGCGACCGTGCCATTGATCATTAATATCAATCACTTCGCCGGACTTCCATGAAGCTGCGTGTTGGAGCGTTTGAAGAAAGGAGTTATAGTGAAGGATGAGGAGCTCGCAGAGGTAGCCGCTAAAGCCTCCGATCTTGATTTCCGCACCATAGAGACCGGTGCCATGCATGAATTGTTTTAGTAACCGGACATCTTGATGCTGGGTTTTCTGTAAATGGGTGGTTATGAATTGCGTATGAAGCGGTGAACGATCAACAGCCGAAATGAGTGTGTCATTATGTGTGATTTGATAGCATGGAACAAAGTCGATTTGAACACCTTCGATGGTTGTCTGTAAATAGGGATGGTCAGCGTAGGCTTCGTGCCAGATGGGTCCAAGATAGGACTTCACCAGGTCAAGAATGTGTTGGATGGCTTGGTCTTGAGGAGGGGGAGGCATGACCAAGAAGAGATCGATTTCCGCGCCCGAGCGGAGCCACGTATCCCGAGCAATTGATCCATGTATTTGAACATCACAATCTACTCCCGCTGTATCAAAATGCTGCTGTAACTCAGTTTGCACTTTTCCAAGTAATCGAGTGACTTTCCGACGTTCACTCGTACTAGGTGTAATCTGCTGCGCGATATCCTGCAACAATCTTTCGAGTTCTTTTGCCTTCATTTTGATCTAGAATCACATGGTACTTATAATTCTGACACGTGTCTGAGGAGAATAAGATGGATCTCCTACTCCATAGGGCACCATTAGATATTTAAATCAACGGGATTCCTACACAACGAGGGTATCTTATGTCACAGGCTATCCGCAGCTTCATTGCCATCGATATCGCAGATCTCGCAATCATTGCTGCGATCACTCGTCTCGAAGCTTCGTTGCAAGCGACGGGCGCAAATATCAAACTGGTTGATCCTCATAATCTGCATTTGACTCTTCGTTTCCTTGGAAACGTTGCTGCTCCTCTTCTAGCGGAAATACAGGATGGAATCGATGACCTTGTGTTTCATCCGTTTCAGGTGACGTTAAAGGGCGTTGGAGTCTTCCCCAGCCAACGTCGTGTAAATGTGGTGTGGATTGCCTTTGAAACTGGGCACCTTGAAATTATCGACCTGTATCAACAAGTAAATACTAAACTCACGCAGTTTGGTTTCCAACCTGAGCGACGCCGCTTTTCCCCGCATATCACGATTGCACGGGTGCGGTCAGGGCGAAATCGTGTGCAACTCATCGAAGCGATTGTCGATGCTGAAGCAACATTGTTTGGTATGTTTCAGGTGGATGCGCTAAAGCTCAAAAAAAGTGTTTTAACGCCTCAGGGACCAATCTATACGACACTGCATACTGTGCACGCTCAAGCCTGAGCTCGCGCACCACACAATTAATTAACTGCGAAATGGGTTCTCTGATTATTGACGGATCTCAGCTAATCCGGTCTTCAAACGTTCAATTCCCGTTTTAATGGTTGGAAGGGGGAGAGCATAAGAGAGCCGGAGATATCCTTCGCCTCCGGTGTTGGGAAACGCGGATCCTGGCAACACCACGATCCCTGCCTCCTCCATGAGCGTGATGGCGATCTCCTCAGTTGACCGACCACTGTCCTCTATAATCTGGCTGATGTTGGGGAAGAAGTAGAATGCGCCTGCCGGATTCTCGGTGTGGAGGCCAGGAATGCGGGTGAGAGCGTCGTATAAGTAGGCACGCCTTGCGCGGTATTGCGCTAAGATGTCATCAAAAAAGGCTTGAGACTCCATGAGCGCTGTTACTCCCGCTTTCTGGACAAACGCAGTCGTACACGAAACTGTATTCGCTGTGACGAGGCTGAACCGCTTGATCGCTGGTTCACAGGCTATCAGGTATCCAAGCCGCCACCCCGCCATCGCGTAGGTTTTCGAGAAGCTATTGACATAAATCACGAATTCGCGCCAATCTGGGTCTTCGAGCACACTCATGAACCCTTGGTCATACAGGTAATGATCATAGATTTCATCCGATATCACAAGTATGCCCCGGTCTTTCGCGAGTTCCAGTGTGGCTTGAAGCGTCGCTTTGGCGAGCATGCCTCCTGTGGGATTGTGTGGCGAATTCAGCACGATCATCCGCGTCTTTGGCGTAACATGTGCTTGTAATTCCTCGAAGGTAAACGTAAAGCCCTGATCTTCATGGACAGGAAGAAAAACAGGGATTCCCCCTGCGTATCGCGTGACATGAGCGTAGGAATAGAAGCTGGGATCAGCAATAATGACTTCATCGCCTGGTCGGATACAGCTGGCCATGGCGAAGAACATCGCATGCTTGGCTCCCGCGGTGACGAGGACTTCAGATGGCAGAATATCTGCTGCTCCCGTGAATTCGGAAGCAAACTGCGCTATAGCTTGTCGCAGCTCGGGGATGCCTGGAGGGGACACGTATCGGGTGAAACCATTCCGTAACGCTTGCACTCCCGCTTCCACAATGTGTGGGGGCGTTGGAAAATCAGGTTGTCCAATCCCAAAAGAGATGATATCTTTGCCTTTCGCGCGGAGCTTCGCGGCCATATCTTGGTAATCAAACGTTTTCGCCGCCCGTAACTCGTGAATGGGTTCCGCATACGTGAATAAATTCTTCGCCGGCATTCTCATCACTTGCTTACAATCGATTCGACATCCTCTTAAATATTTCTTGAAAGAGGAAACAACTTTATAACGTCAGACT
>JAOZHK010000126.1 GCA_026014905.1 Candidatus Bathyarchaeota archaeon | reverse complement strand
AGTCTATGTTCAGGACGTTGTTGATGCTCTGCTGTTAGCGATGGAGACCGATAAGGCACGGGGCCAAATCTATAACATTGCTGGTGAAGAGATCTTGTCTTTCAAAGACTTATTTTCGATTATCATCAATGCCTTTGGTAGAGATACTCGCTGTTTGAATCTTCCAAAAGGGGTAGCATGGGCTCTTGGATATCTATGGGAGGTGAAAACCCGATTCTTGGGAGGGTCCACAACCCTGACCCGATTCAGAGTTGAATGTGCAACAAGAAATATGATTTACAACATCACCAAGGCTCGTGAAGAGCTGGGCTTCATCCCAAAACTAGCACTTGAAGAGGGTGTTAAGCGAACAGTTGAATGGTATTTAGCTAACGATGAAGTGAATCACTAGTACCATTCATTCGCTATTAGACTCAATGAGACTGCCTGTCACTGGACTACTTTTCAAATACGTTATAGTTTACAAGTTGTGATAACGCTTTCTTTTTTCGGTGCTTTGGCTGTTCATCGGGATATCCTAGCGAAACAAGTGCTACTACGGTCCATTTTTTCGGGATCTTGAGAAGCTTTTTCACTGTTGATTCCTTGAAAGCACCGACCCAGCAGGATCCCACGCCCATTGCCCATGCAGCAATTACCATGTTTTGTAAAGCAATAACGGTATCGACAATCGCCCATTTTCCCGTGAGGATGGCGCTCGAATTAGCACATCCAACAAGAGTGAGTGGAGCATCATTAATAAATCGGCTAAACACACGATTAGCTAGGGCGTGTCTCAGGTGACTGTCTGTCACAGCTATTATACGAAAAGGTTGACGATTCGCTGCTGATGGCGCCTGACGCCCCGCCTCAAAAATCGATTGTAACACGTCGGGGGGAATCGCTGTTTGTTTATATCGCCGTATGCTACGGCGACTGAGTACTAGATCAATAAGAGTCAACACATGAGTCTCCTGTTTCATTATTGTTTGCGCGCGTGCGGCTGTCGAAGGGCTGATTCACGCACTTGATAATATAAAGTTGGTTGCTGATTTGGATGCTAGGCAATATTAACATCAAGTTTTTTCGCTAATGATAGCAAGTTACGCCATGTTTGGGAGTCGATTTCGATACCTGTCTTCTGTCTCTTCTCGTATTCTCGGAACTCCAGTTCTCCTGGCATGAAGATCTCGTCGTATCCTGGGGCTGTCGGTGTGCTTTTAAGGGATTTAATAAGATCATCCACTCTTTCTGTAAATCGTTCAATAGATGTTAAGCTATTGATCTTGATGGCTGACATTATCACTCCATTACCCCGCTGTAACTCTGTACTTGAGCACCCGGCCTCTGTGAGGGCTCCACATAACAAATCTATGACGATGGAAAGCCCAAATCCTTTATATCCTCCTAAAGGTAGCAGCATGCCTCCTCCAGGTTCTCCACGATCTCCCTTTAAGAAAATTTCTGGATCTACTGTTGGGTTGCCATCTCCGTCAATGATCCATCCTTCAGGTGTCTGTTCTCCTTTAGCTGATGTCGCTCGCACTTTTCCTGCAGCGACAATGGATGTGGCCATATCTAATACAATAGGATTCTCTTCCTTTGATGGTATTGCTATGGCAATGGGATTTGTGCCCATTTTCCGTACCCGTCCTCCGTATGGAGCGACTTGAGGCGCCGAGTTGCATGTGGTAATTCCGATCATGCTATGTTGTAATGCCATCATCGGATAGTGTGCGACTAAGCCGATGTGGTTGCAGTTCAAGATGCCAACAAGGCTGATGCTTTGAGTTTCAGCCTTTGCAATAGCTAATTCCATCGCTTTCGAAGCAACAATTTGCCCAAACCCCCAGTTTCCATTGATTAATGCTGATGAAGGGGTTTGACGGATGACTTCAATGTCGACTCCAAGCTTGAACTTTCCCTCCAGTACTTGCTTAGCGTAATGGGGTAGCATGAGGATCCCATGACCATCTTGTCCCCTTAGATTCGCTTCTATCAATTGGTTAGTAATGATCTGTGCTTCCTCGAGTGATGCGCCTAAAGCCTTTAGGAGTCGGACACCTATTCGGGTTAAGTCATCTACTGAATATCTCATAGTCTCTTCCAATCTACATTATCACTTTAATAACCTTGTGTGTTGGGCAACCTTTCTCACTGCGCGTAGAAATACGCGCGCGTATCGGTTTTCTAGAGATTAGCGATCTCTATTGGTTCTATCTCATCATGGAGTGACAAGTGAAATATTTGCGCATAAAAATAGAGTTCAGCGTCTAGGCTACGTTGAATATTTGATGCTTGCCGAAATCCATGCTGTTCTCCAGCAAATGGGAGATAGGCAACTGGTTTTCCATTTCGTTGTAAGGCATCAACGATCATTTCAGCTTGATTAGGTGGTACAATTGGATCATCAAGGCCTTGAAAGAGAATCATTGGTGTGTGTAATTGATCGAGGTAATGGATAGCGGAGCGGTCATGGTAGCGATCTTGTTGCTCGGGGTAGGGGCCGATCAAGGTATCAAGATAGCGGCTTTCAAATTTATGGGTGTCGTGGAGGAAGACCTCGAGGTCACTGATTCCAAAATAGCTGGCGCCCGCGTGAAAGGTTTCACGGAAGGTCAAGGCGTTGATTGCGGTATATCCTCCCGCACTTCCCCCACGGATAGCGAGACATGTGTCATCCACTTCTTCACGATTGACCAGAAAGGTAGCGGCGTTCACACAGTCATCCACGTCGACCACGCCCCAGTGTCCGTTCAGTCGTTGGCGATATGCGCGCCCATATCCACAACTGCCTCCGTAATTAACATCAACCACTGCGAAGCCTCGGCTTGTCCAGAATTGAATTGTCCAGGATAATGTCGGAGAAGCTGCTGCCGTGGGTCCTCCATGAACAGACACCAATAGGGGAGGTCTTGTGTTAGTGGGCGCGATGAATTTGGGGTTACATGGAGGATAATATAATGCATGAGCGGTTACTCCGCCCTCAGTTGGGTATTCGATCGGGGTTGGTATGGAAATGTAATTCTGATTCAAATCGAGGTGGCTGGATTGGTGCAATACATCAATCTTCTCAGCAGTGAGATCTAGTGATACAATAGCCGGGGCTTCCGTGGGTGATCCTCCGAGAAAAACCACGGTGTCTTTTGAGGCTTGGAGGTTTGAAATATGCGTGTATGGAGTCCGTATTTCTTCACAGGAGTCGCTATCTAGCTCGATCATTGCGAGGTGCCATCGACCTTTCTTTGTATAGCTGCAAAGGATTCTGTGAGCCGATTCAAATGAGTAGTTGGACTGTGCAAAAATCCATGGTGGTGTAGCGAATTCCGCATTCATCGGGCAAAGAGATGTGATTTCATCCCCAGTCCAACGGTAAATGTTCCACCAATTGCTTCGGTCTGAAATAAAGTATAACTCGTTGTCTGGTGACCATCGGGGTTGAACCACAGATTCATCCAGATCACCTGCTACTTGGATTGCTTGCTTTATTTGGTGATCGGCTCCGAGTGTGGCTACGTATAATGTGGTATGATCCCAAGGCATAGTGGGATGGTTCCATGTGATCCATGCTAAATGCCGTCCATCTGGGCTGATGCGGGGTGATGAATAGAAATCATTTCCTTCGATGATGGTTGTTACATCGCGGCCACAGGT
Organism: Candidatus Bathyarchaeota archaeon; assembly: GCA_026014905.1. The sequence goes on along the minus strand of JAOZHK010000126.1, from coordinate 6,559 downwards.
ATCCAAACTGATCAGCCTATTTACGGCTTCTTGTTCCGGTTGACTATGATCTTCTTGTACACAGATCAGCCTATGCTGGTGAGTATCGAATGTAAAATCTGCGTATCGAAGGGCTCGGGGTGGTGTGATCGGTGTGGGAGGTGTATCACACGTGGTTTTATAGAGCCGTTGATCCGTGAAATGGGTGAAATAAATGGCTTTGTGGTCGATCTTGTAGGATCCTCCGCCGTATTCATGGACTCGAGTTCGGGCGTTCCATGGAGGTGATATGACTTCATGGAGCTGGTGATCTGCTGTCAATTGCATGATTACATAGCGTCCTTTTTCGGAGGGACGCATCTCAATCCAGTAGATGTCGGTCCCATCAATCTCGATTTGCCCTAGTCGCGTCGATCCAGTTGCTACTAGTTCTGAGGTAATCGGTGAAGCCCACGAGCCGTATGGGAATACCTGTTCGTTCAATTAACTCATCTACGCACTTGTATCGATTGTATACATTAAACACTATTGTAGGAATTGGAGAAAAAGCTACTGGTAGTCAGTAACAGTACACGTTCACGCTCGTTCTCAAGGTAATGAAAAATGATATTAACTGTCAAACGGTAAGTTTCAGATACACGTTCTTCGAGGCGCGAGGTATATGCAGTATCGATCTTTAGGTAAAACCGGACTGGATGTTTCAGTGATAGGCATAGGTGCAGCGATGTTAGGCCAATCCCGTGCGAATTATGCAGTTAAAGTAGTCGAACGCGCCATTGAATTAGGCGTTAATTATATCGATACAGCTCGTGGTTACTGGAATAGTGAGATCAAGTTAGGTTCAGCTATCAAAGGACAACGCTCACACATCTATCTCTCATCAAAAACCCATGCTCTCTCACGAGAAGACGCTTGGTGTGAGCTAAAGGAATCTCTGGAACGGTTACAGACCTCATACCTCGATAATTATCACCTCCACGCTCTTCACGATCACGCTGATATTGACCGGAGACTGGGGCCAGGAGGGGCTCTTGAAGCACTTATCGAGGCTCGGGAACAAGGGTTAGTCCATCACATTGGATGCACGAGCCATCGGAGCTCCATCCTGATACAAGCCTTGAAACACTTCGAGTTTGAGACAATCCTTGTCCCAATGAATCTTATTGAGCGAGAACCTCTTGAACAACTCATTCCGCTGTGTCAACAAAAAGGAGTAGGCATTACGATCATGAAGCCTGTTGCCACCGGGTTATTACCCGCGCACCTTGCATTGAAATGGCTCCTTAACCAACCAATTGCGACAGCAGTGCCTGGAATGACGACCATAGAGGAAGCTGAAGAAAACGCATTAGTAGGACATCTCGAAAACACCTCATTGACTTCGGATGAAAGAGTAGAAGTGCATCGGCTTCAACGCCAATTGGATCATGTTCGGTGTCGTATCTGTCGTTTATGTGAGCCGTGTCCTCAACAGATACCGATAGGGAGTATTTTAGGAACGGATGTGATGTATGATCATTACCGTAACATGGGATCAGACCTGTTTGAAAAGTTTCCTTGGGATATCGAACAGATCAAGAATCATGTTGGGGAACGAAAAAAGCGGATTGCTGCTATTCAATCATGTACGAAGTGTGGTGAGTGTGAGTCTAAATGCGCTTATCAACTCCCGATTATCGAGATGCTTCAACATACTATCGATCCAATGACAGATATATTGAAACTGTGGAATAAACGGTTTGGAATCTAACAATGCATACAACGCGCGCGTAGAATCATGCTCTTGTATCTTCATCATCTTTCAGCTTGTTTGGGCTCTCGGAGGAAAAGAATGCTTAAACTAATGCTTCCCATTATCAATACAAATTGAATAATCCACAATGTTGAAGCAGATAGATTGTAAACATACCCTCCAATGACGAGTCCAAAAATAACTGGCACTGCAAAGATATAGCCAACACTCGGGCCTCCGGTTCCTCCAGCAACAGGATTGATCATTAGGACTCCTCGTCCGAGAGCGCCCATTACTCGCCCCCGTAGGTTGCGTGGAATGTTATCAGTTAAGAGCGATGAACAAGCCGGAACAAGAAACGCGTTGGCAGTGGCGAGCATTATCAGCAGCAGCAGCACATCCACGAAGCCTTGCGCTTGAGTGAATAACAATACGGGAGGAAGAGTCAGGGTAAATGCTGCAATCAATGTTCGGCGTTTACCAACATGATCCACAATCCACCCTGCGGGAATGGTTAATGCAATCCGAATCATTGAGTGAAATAGAATGAGAAGTCCCCATTCTGATGCAGTAAATCCGATCACTTCGGTCCCATATACGACCCAGAATGGTCCTGCCATCGCATTGGCTGTAAAGCTTAAAGCGATGATCACAGCGAGTACACGTAAACTTTTTGGCATCCATTTTATGGTCTCGAACGCGCTCTGATATGCCTTCACCAACAATGTTTTGAGCTGAGATAATTGAATGGAGTTCGTTCTCTCCTGGACAGTTTCTCTGAGAAATTTCAGTTGGATCGTTGCTGATGCTACATATGCAAGTAATAGAATTGTGTAAAGATACCGCATTGCGATGTCAATACCGAGTTGATCGATCAGATAACCGCCAAAAAACGGAGCGATCACGGCGACGGCGCCTGGGATTGCGCTATAAATCGCGAAACCAAGGCCTCGTCGTTGAGGTGGGAGTGAATCGGCCATCAACGCGGATTGAGCAGGAAAATGGAATACAATGAGTCCCGCAATGAAATTTCCGATGGCAAGCATACTCCAGTGGGCAGCGGTAATGTAAAATAGGTAGGTTAATGCGGAGAGATAAGTGGCAACGGCTATGATTTTTACTCTACCTTGTTGATCCGCAAGAAACCCTGCTACTGGGATAATTAAGATGAATGCTACGGGTCGCAAAGCATTGATGAACCCCACATCTGTTGATGTACCTCCGAGCAGTAATACATAGAGTGATGCATATGGAAACACTGAGTGACGGGCGAAGAAACCTAAACTGCGGGAAATCGTGAGAACAAGCACATTGCCCTCAAAAAACCCATGTCTACTCTCCGCTGCCAAGTTTACCATCTCTCTTGGAAACCCGCGCTTTAACATAGCTTACGCTTTATGGCCAACATTTGTGGATTCGCGATTATTAGTACTCTTGAATTGGCTCATGTAAAGGTTATGATAGAAGCCCTGTTGTGCAAGTAACTCCTGATGTGTTCCCCGCTCAATGATCTCTCCATCATACGCGCGCGCGTAAATGGTCGTATTAGTTCGCGATATGAAAATAAATTACGCTTGTTTTATCCCCAAGTATAACTGACCAAGATCTTCGTGATGTAATAGCTCGTCAGCTGCGCCTTCATACATGACTTGGCCACTGACAAGTAGAAGTGCATTATCACCGCGCTCTAATGCTCGTCGCGCATTTTGCTCAACTAAGATAATGGTGATGCCATAGTTATCGCGTAATTCCACGATTTTATCAAGCACTTCGAACGCGAGTTTAGGTGCAAGGCTGCCGGTAGGTTCATCAAAGAGCATGATTTGTGGTCGTCGAATAATTGCCATCGCCATTGCAAGCATTTGTCGTTGCCCTCCACTTAAGGTACCTGCTTTTTCATTCATGCGATCCTGTAAAACAGGGAAATTAGCTATCGCTTCCTGCATCCGTGTTTTCACTTCACCTCGTGATAAAACATAGGATGCCATGAGGAGGTTTTCTCTCACTTTCAGCTCTGCAAACACGTTATTCACTTGGGGTAGGTATGCTATCCCGAGCTTAGTGACCAGATGAGGAGACAACCCTGCGATATTCTGATTATTAAAAACTATATCGCCAGAATAATGTTTTGTAATGCCCATGATCGTTTTCACTAGAGTACTTTTCCCACTGCCATTGGGGCCTACAATGACAGTGATAGCTTTTTCCTGGACAGTCATGTTTACGTCAAAGAGTACTTGAATGGTTCCATATCCTGCATTGAGAGTGGTGATTTGGAGCGACATTATTCTCCCAAGTAACAATCGATCACGAGGTCGTCTTGAAGAACTTGCTGGGGTAGACCTTCACAGATCAGTTGACCATTTGCCATACAGTAGGCGTAATCTACATAGGGTAAAATTAAATCAATTCGATGCTCAACAATTAAGAACGAGATTCCATAGTTCTCTTTCATTTCTGTTAAATAGTGAAAGACTTCATGGGCGAGTTTTGGAAAGATGCCTGCGGCAGGTTCATCCATTAAAATCATTTTCGCGCCGCTCATGATGGCACGGCCTGCTTCGACGAGTTTCATCTGACCTCCACTTAGCACTGAGGCAGGTTGATCCCATAGGTGGTCAAGATTCAGTAATTCAAGAAACTGCCACGCTGTCTCTGTCGCTTGTTCTTCTGTATCTTCCCATGATTTTCGAACAGGCGCTTTCAAGAAACTTTCCCCAGGATGACCGCGAAATGCTGTGAGCAGATTTTCAAGCACGGTGAGGTTTCTGAAGGGTTGGGGTATCTGGAAAGTTCTGACGAGACCTAAGTCATATATTTTGTGAGGTTGTAGCCCTGTGATCTCATCGCCATTATACAGTATTGTTCCATTATCAGGTTTGTGGAACCCTGTGACACAATTGATGAGTGTGGTTTTACCACTGCCATTAGGACCTATGAGCATGTTGATGAGGCCCGTCTGTGCTGTTAAGCTAATATTGTTTAATGCCGTGAGGCCGCCAAAGGTTTTCGTGACGCTTTTGAGGGTGAGTATGTTATCCATTCATGTCACTTTAAAAAAAAGGGGATAAGGAATGATTATTCCCACGTTATATCGTCAGCATCTCTGTTGTAGACGCCAGCTAAGATCCATTCGTACACGTCGGGGGATGTTTCTTCTATTACCCAGATGTTGTAGTCTTTTTTCTCGAGATCGCCAGCTTCATCTAGGTTAATCCATCCCAAGGCACCAAGCATTGATCCTGCTACTGTGGGTAAGACTTCTTTGACTGCATCAGCATCATACGTGTCGACCGCCATCAGGCATAATGCATATGCCCAGACGATATCATAGCAAGCGAATGAATATGGGTCAGGTTCTCTGCCCAGTATATCGATGTTATTTTGTCGAACGGCTTCAAATTTGGACGTAGCTTCTTCTGAAGGTTTGTAGATTGTGTTTGGGTATCCTACGGATATCGCAAAGTCGGCGGCTGTTGCGCTGTTAAGTAATGCACCGGATAAAGCAGTGCCGTCACTGCCATACCAATTAACGTTTGACAGCACTGGATAGGCTGTAGCGTCTGTGAAGAATTGGGCAACTTCTTCAAATCCAATGATAAGAACTCCAACACTAGCTGCACCATGTTGGGTGATAGCATTTTGAACTTCGGTAGCTAGAGCAGCTGTTTCTGTCGAAAATTCCGCAGCTTCAGTGGAATAGTCGATTTGGTTTGTCGACCATGTACCTCCTAGTTCAATGAATCGTGCTTTGGCGGTATCGCGGAGTTCTTCACCCCACGCGTCTTGCGCTGTAACAGAAATGACGTGTGTAATACCGTCATCCCACATCATACGGGCTTGTGCGCGTCCTTGGACGATGTCTGTTGGGGCAAATCGGTAGATGTAGTCATCTGCTACTGAGAGACTTGGGACAGTGGAAGATTGGCTGATAGCTAGCACTTTGTTGCTATCACAATAACCTTTGATTTCTAAGACTTCTGCGCTACTTAGAGGTCCGATGAGCAGTGTAATGCCTAGTGAATTGAACAGTTCCACTTTTTCCAAGCAAATGGAAGGGGTGGTCTGAGTATCTTCCGGTACAATTGTGATATTCCAATCCATTCCTGCGTCTTCTAGAAATGCATTTACTTCGTCAGCTGCAAACTCGGCTGCCGTTAGCTCGTTTTCTCCAAATGTGGCTAATCTGCCTGATAGAGATCCAAGGAACCCTAGTTTGATTTCACCGGATAATTGTCCTGCTTTTAATGTCTGAAGTTCTGTTCGATCACTGAGTAATCCATCGTATTCGTCTTGTGTGATATTTACACCTGCAGATGGAAATATAGAAGGGTAAGCGCCGATGCCGACAACGACACCAATGATTAGAGCAATGATAGCAATCGCTATGGCTGATGTTGACATACTTCCTTTCGATGACAATTTTTTTCACATTTTCCTATTGGGTATATAAACACAAACATTTGATGTAGATGTATAAATAAATATTGTCTCAAATTTGGGAGAAAAATGATTGGGAGTAATAACTATTTGGTTGTTAGGTAAAACTTAATTTACAGCTCTAATTTACGTATGCTTCGTGATTGATCCATTACTCAGCGGAGCCATAATCTTTAGTAGTCTAATCGCGCTTCTAAGCTTAGGATTAACTCTAACATATGTTACTACGAAAGTTTCAAATTTTGCGCATGGGGCTTTCGCTGCAATAGGCGCCTATCTGTCATTGACTGTTGTTGAATTCTTCGAGGGCCATATATACCAGTATCTCTTCGTGGCTTTGATCCTCGGTGGTCTGGTAGGCGTTGGTCAATACTTGCTGGTTTTCAGACCTTTGATCAGGCGGGGGGC
>JAOZHK010000108.1 GCA_026014905.1 Candidatus Bathyarchaeota archaeon | reverse complement strand
TAGTTAGTTTTAATGCTAGCGTGCGTAGCTTCGCAATCAAAACAACGCTCCGTGGTTCGACCTGTCATAAACCGTTTTCCGCAGTCTTTGCAGACGACGCGATGTAATAACGACGCGCGCGCGCGCTTCTTGATCGTTTTAAACGAGCTAGTGATCGATGGGAAAATGATAGCATCCCGAGGACAGATATTTGCACAAGATGAACAACGAGAGATACAATTCAACGGATGTGCGACGACTACTGTGTCAGCATGAACCTCGTAAACAGCATGAAGACAGAATGTCACACATTTAAACTGATGTTGGCAGGTATCACATTGATCAGTGTTGATGATCGGAAACCATGGAGGGTGACGCGTTTTACTTTGATTTTGGTGTGACACGATATTATAAGCTCCAGAATGCATGAATTGGAGAAACATGAATCTTACCGATTTGGGTGTGGATGAACTGTTCAATATCTTCAACGAGTATTGGTACTTCGTTAGGATCGTTGACATTAATGGGAATCTTGGTCTTGTGTAAGCTCATTTCATCTGCATAATCTTGAAAAATATAGCTATCCAACTCATGATAAAAAATGAGTTTCAGCCCCCACGGAGGCTGTCGTAAAGGATGGGGATCCAGCGAATAAAACATGATCGAAGGCATCAACTTTCGGACCAATTCACGATACTGAATCCAAGTGTGAATACGGTAGATGCCCATTTACATTCCTCAGACGATCACATTTGTTCTCCAATATTGTGACTTAGGATACAATGTGTATTTGAGGTTCAATATGTACCTCGGCTGTGATTGATTTCGCGATAAGACTGTATTTCCTAGCTAAACTTATTGCGCGGATAACATCATCTTTACTGCAACCTTTGACCTGTATTTGGGGATGGAGTGTCATTTGTGTGAAGGTTGATGTGCGATCCAGATACTCTACCACAACCCCGGTACAATCGCAGGAATAGGAGAGTAACTCAATTTTCAGTTTTTCGCAGCTCCAGAGAAACATGAGTTGCGCGCGCGCTAGCTAGCTAGCTTTAGAGGTTTCTTTCCCACGACATTCGATACAGAGGGTCCCGCGTGGTGCTTCGTCCGTGTGATACTCGGATTCATAATTGCTGTGAGGATATTTCGAGCAGTTTCTATGCCAATGCCAGGTACTTGTGTCAAGCCGTCTACGATAAGTAGGCATATCGAGTCCTCCTTTTTACATTACGCGCGAGCATAGTCTCTTTTAACAAGATTTTCTTAATGATCGATTGAAGGATTAAGAATTTCTTAATCTATTGGCAAAATTATTAAAATAATTAATGCATATATAAACCTATTCTTTAGGTTTTCTAAGATCTCGCGCATAATTTTCTCAAGAGTGTTTGCGCGCGCGCATCAAAGATAGAGGGGGCCAACACGGGTTTTCGCTTGATGTTCGTGAGCGGTATATGCGCGCCATTCAGGCGTCTTATCAATCATATTTTCAGTGATGATGAGGCCGCATGTTCCGCAGGCGGTCTCGCCAGCTGTGGGATCGGTTATGAATTGCTGTCCATTACATTCGGGACAGATTGCCTTTATTACGTGCTGTTCTCGATGCTGTTTTTTTGTGTTGCTCATGCTGTCCACCTCATAAGGAGTTGATTAGCCGGAAATTGATTCCTTTGCGTAGTAACTGTTTTTGGAGTCGTCTCTGGTGTGTTGAAAGGATATTCTGGGTAATGTTGCTGCGGCTCATAACTGGGGCAGGTCTCCAATATCGTCCAAAACAAAAGTAGCTTCGGCATAAACGGGGACGGTGTTCGTAGATACTGCATCCATACACGGATTTTGCAGGGCACGGTATGTGACGTTTCTTAACTTCGTGAAACCCTTGCTGGCGTAATTCTTGGACTGAATGATCCATGATATCACAATGAAGAGGGGATGAAGTGTCTGGTTGTACAAAGGAGACATATGAGCAGCAGTCTCCTGCACAATTTCGACATGATTGCCCCTTTCTAGGCATCGTGATTTCCCCCAAATTGAAGAAAAGATTAAAAAAACGTTATTCTAGTTGAGGACGTGCTAAGCGTTTGAGATGTTCCTTTTTCAGTCTACGTTCCCGACGTTGGGTACGCTCCCATTTCTCTGGTGACTGCATCGAGTCCCGACGCTGTCGTCGCCGAGCGCGTCGACCCGCTTTTTTTGTCATAGAATTCTCATTCCTATTCTCAGTGCTTATCACAGACTCTAGTTATTCGTCTTCGTAGTCGTCTTCCCATTCTTCTTCCCAGGTGTCATCCTCTTCATCGTCTTCTTCTTCGCCATCGTCCCAGGTCCATTCATCGTCATCATCTTCATGTCGTTTTCTTGTGTCAAATCGCATGATTTGTCACCTCCCTTTTCAGAGCGTTCAGTAGGCAATGTTGCCTATTTTTTGCCCTTTTTACCCTTTTTATCGGCTTTCGAGGTCTTGTCGACGTTCTTCTTCTTTTTCTTCTTACCCATCCGAGTTTTCACCTTCCCTTCAGGGGAGTTCGTATCTAGAATATCTTAAGTATTTAAGCGTTTCTGTCCTGATACTTTCAGAAAAATGACGAATTTATTAAGAAAATCTGATAACGGATCGTATATAAGCAGCGAAAACATACACCTGTCTACACAAAATAGCTGAATACCTGGATGCGACGACTCGGTTTTCAACGGTTTGATGATATGACGATATATCAATGGACGAATCTCACCTCTCATATGAAAATTCTCTATCATCCACCTAAACACGAATCGCAGAAACCGAAACAGCGAACCCTTCAAATCTATCACCGATACGCCGAACATGTTCTCTCCGCCTTACAGCACACGCGATTTCAACGCTTTCTTGGATGGTTGTTTCGTCATGAACGTATTCCGTGGCAGCAGATTCGAGCAATTCACATTCGAACGCTTCCCCGAGCGAAGATGAATGGACGTCATCTCAATGGAACTGCCACCAGCAGAGGAGTCATCACGCTCTACCCTCCCGCCACAACGAAATATGTTGAGGATGGTGCTTCAAATCAATCCCAAGATTTTACTCTGGAATATGTACGCTGGAGGGCGCGCGCGACCCTCATCCATGAACTTCTCCACTATAAATATCGTCATCGGGAACGCCGTGTCCGCAAGCTCACTCGACGATATACCCGACACTGCATGCAACCAACCAGTCACATGATGAACCGCGTGTTTACCCGAATCTTTCGATCAAAAATTCGCTAGGCGCAATAACTGGCCTGCTAACTACCGAGATGTATCTGGATCGCGCTCCTTAGTGGCCAACTATGCAATGAAGGATACGGGCTTAGTCATGTACGCGCTGCGTAAGGAGCATTTGGTACATAAATCGTCAATGAACGAGGTGTCACGGTCCTCCTGGGCAAGAGTCTCCAGGATCAAATCCACATGTGGGCATTTGAAGGGATAGTTCCAGAGGCACCACTCGTCATCTTCATCCCATAACAATTCGTCGCTGATGGTTCATCCCTCATCGATTGGTATGTTTCACGTCACGACTCAAATTTCGGAATATGGAATATTCGAATATTATAAGCAAATATAATTAGAATAATGAACTATTTAAACGTTATTACATAGATATTCTTAGTAACCCTTTTATGTATGTGGCTTCTATTTCATGTCATACGTGAACCAACCATGGAGTTAGATAATGTTGACGTCGGCATCCTTTCACGGTTGCAAGAAGACGCACGAACCCCATTCACCAAAATCGCTGAAGAACTCGGCATATCGGATGCAACAGTCCACATACGGGTCCGTAAACTCGAGAACCAGAACCTCATCGAAAAATACACGATCATCATCAACGAAGCTCAGCTTCAACCCATCACCACTTATGTCTTAATACGCGTCGCCCCCGGCAGCGTTGAAACAGTGTGTCAGGAACTGAGCCAGATCGACGAGATCTATGAAGTCAGTGAAATTCATGAACGTTATGATATTCTCGCGAAAATTCGAGGTCGAAACTTAAGCCAAGTCCGGAACATGCTGATCGAACGCATCCGTTCCATTCCCAACATCGTTGGCAGTGAAGCATATACCGTCTACAAGATTTGGAAACGAGATTATGGCATGAACATCAATCAAACATCCGCGTAATTCGCACGAGCCCGCGGACTGTAAGAACACGTCCACATAAGGGCGCAAGATTCATGCCAACAGCCTTTATTTTCCTTCGAGTCAAATTGGGGACTAGTGATCAGGTACTCTATGATTTGAAACAAATTCTTCATGTTCAAGACGCACATCTCGTCTATGGGAAATTTGACATCATTGCACAAGTAAAAGCGTCCACGATGCAGGAACTAAAATCTGTTGTCACCCACACGATTCGTCAAATGCATAACATACGCTCTTCCCAATCAATGGTTGTCATGGATGGGTAAGAAAGCCCTCATGAGGTTTCCCCTCGCGCGCGTTTGTTTTATACATTGTGGGGTTCCGAGAGGCTGTCTCCAGTGCTACCCCCTTTCACGCCATGTCTTCTGACATTTCGTACAACGATAGATGAGAAAATCCATGGTATCTCCATCGTCATCCCATATCTCCATCGTTCGACAATAAGCGCGAGTATGTGAACATTTCGGGCATTCCACCCGCGTTGTGGGTAAGACATCTAATTGCGCTTCTTGATCGTTAATCGCGAACACGATGTCTCTGTATCGAGTAGAAGTTCCCTTAGGTGAAAACTGAGTGATACGCGATGATAGTACGACTTCTTGTTTACATTTCCGACAGAATAACGCAACGGACGATGAAGTGGGACGTAATCGTGTCTCACATTTTGGGCAAAAATCCATTATCATTCCTCTCAATGAGGCTTTCCGATTTGAGCATATTATAGGATGTAAGTTGAAGCCTTACGGCGGTCATTTCGAGACGGGGCTGTATTTTCTTTTCTTTGCCTTTACTCATGCAATACGAGGTATTGTGCGGTTTGAATCATCTGTTGAGCCAGAGCTTTTGCGATCATGAGGTCTTCTGCGAGTTCATCGATATCAGCCTCTGCGATATCCCACAAGGCGATGTAACCCCGGTCGCGTAAGCGTTGTTCGCGCTTTCGCGTCACACCTGGAAGCGGGCGTAACTCGCTGGTTTGGCTGGATCCCATTTTTAGCTCTCCCAAGGGCACAAGAAGAGGCTATTAGAATATCTTATGTATTTAAGCTTTATGATGCGAAAAACGAGGGTAATCGTCATCAATATTCAATGAATCTAAATGCGCGCGCATATAACTAGCTTGCTTCGTGTAACTTGAGGGGGCGTGATTCAAGTTCCGAAAGTCTTTCCTCCAATTCGGTGATATGTTCTTCCAGATTCCTTTCGCGCCGTTCTAATGTCTTGACTTTGGCGATGAGTTCACTAATCGTTGCTTCCATCTCTTCACAATTCAGAATCGCACGATGCACGATTTCTTCAACATCGTCATGAATCGTGTCTGTTTGTTTAATGTGTTGAAGCAGTTTTTCAAGCGTATTTGAGAGCGACATAATTGTTCAACACCCCTACCCGCGCGTGTTTTTCGAACTAGTTGTGCGTTTATTTGGTTGCTTGCACACCATGACACTGCATGGTGCGTTTCGCACAATTTGTTCAGTCGTGCGCCCCAAGCGGAGCTCCTTAACTTGACTGACGCCTCTCGCACCTACGATAATTAAGTCAAAATTGCGATCGCGGGCAATGCGTACAATCTCCAGTGCGGGGTATCCTTCTTTAAAGACCGTTTTCACCGGAATCCCAGAGCCCTCAAGAAGTTGCTGGCCCTGGTCCAAAATATTGAACCCCGCTTCGCGTGACAGCGTGATGAATTTCTTCATTTCATCAGCGGACACTCGATGAGTCTTTTCAAATCGCTTTATGGGCAGCACTGTGCTGAGCGAGGCTACGTGCAGTAGTGTTATTTGGCTGTCAAAACGCCGCGCTAACTCGCTCGCCACATTCAAGGCCGTGATCGCGGATTTCGAGCCATCTAATGGGACTAGAATTTTGGTCAACATCTATTCATTCCTTCTCACCCGCGTGGCTCTTCGCTCGCGACATTTTTTTCTCGTGGATTTTCGCCTGAAGATATGTTCGATCAATCACACTCGGAAATTCCTCCTTCAACCTTTTGATTCGTGACTTCGCCATATCCCCTCAACTCTTCGTGAAGAATCAGAACACCAGATAAAATTTATGAAACATTTAAGAATATTTAAGTATTCTGTGTGATATATTAAGAAAATCTACAGTGTGCACGCACAATGTGGAAGAAAGCATTAGACCCAACAACGTGAGATACATTGACTGAATTGTGGCCAGCAATCCCTCTCGCAACACAGATAATCGAACGCATAGCCCGAAACAATAATGCCGTATTCGACGACGAACTCCTCAGAGATCTTCAGACAGCAGATGGGACAATAAGCTTACGAGAATTCAATAAGGCCCTTATGCGCCTTGAACTTCGTGGCATCATCCAAGTCAACACGGTAACACGTTCAAAACGACGTATCGAGTTGGTTTAACGTATCAGTTAGCTAGCTTAGAACATTAGATGATCCAGAGGAATTGTGAATATTGGTATCACTCGGTAAAATACAACAATCAAAAAGCGAAGTATTCCACAAGATTTTCACTTCAATTAATTACGGCCCTGACCGATGGATAAAATTCTATGTTTATAAAACTGGGAGCACTCGTTTACACCCCATTCGCTTTGGTAATACAATCGTTTTCCTAGAATGCAATGTATTTAACGATGAAATTGGCTATGTCGATTTCATGCTATTAGCACATGAAAAAGAATTTCATATCGATTATTTTGAAGTACACAGTCCCTATCAGCGTCAAGGATATGGACGTGAGATTTATGACTGGATTGAACATTATGCCAAACGCAAAGGCTTACAAACGATAAACCTTACACCATACAAATCCGCAGTCAATTTTTGGATGAAAATGGGCTTCTTACCAATATCACACGATAGTGATGAAATGATGAAAACCATCAAATCTCAATTACCATATATGCTGAAAGATGATTCGTATGTGAAAATGGCTAGCTGAAGGCGATGATGTGATGTTATTCTCGCTTATCTCGAGTTACCGGCGAGTATTTGTATCGACGATAGTGGGATCCGTAGTGACCGGATGGGATCAGGTGCTAGGAAGTCTTGTGTTGCTTTACGGCGAAGGGCATATGGGATTAACTGGACACGCATTCTATAGTGAGATAGAAGATTGAGATTTACGCGCGCGCGTAATCCGATGAAAGCGATGGCTTCAGCCCGTTACAAGTACGCGTCCAAGGTGTTACCTGGAACGGTGTGGGATACGAGTCACTTCATCGTGAGTGTGGATCCAATGCGTGTCATCACCGTACCGAATACTTTGAATCTGGATACGGGACTCATCTGTTTACACATTAGTGGACCTAAAGAATTAGACGATACAAATATTTCCTTAATGCTGGAACACGCAGCCTCGACGAGGTACATTTGGGACACGGGGTTTCAGCCTAGCTAGCTAGCTTTTCCGCGGCCTCGGGCGCCATACATGCAGTGATAGCACGGACCAAACTTCTTGGGGTCACGGACTTCATC
>JAOZHK010000102.1 GCA_026014905.1 Candidatus Bathyarchaeota archaeon | reverse complement strand
AAGCTAGGTAGCTAGTAGAGTGCTCGTGTGACTTTTCATAAGACAGATATTGCTGCCTTTCTGAAATAACAGAAAAGGGATATTAGGTAGCGAACTAGTAACTAGTGGGTATTGAGCATGAAAAAGGGCCCATTGATAGGAACGGGTCGTAGCGCTGAGGTCTTTGCTTGGGGCGATGACCGCGTTCTCAAATTGTTCAAGGACTGGGTTTCTCAAAGCTTGATCGAACGAGAGGTGCGGTTATCCCGCGTGATCTACGAGGCGGGCCTGCCAGCCCCTGCCGTCGAAGACCTCATTGACATGGATGGGAGGAAGGGGATAATCTTCGAACGGATAGCGGGGGCCTCCATGATCGAGGAGCTGGGCGCAAACCCTAATGAGGCTCCACGTTACGCGGAGATACTTGCAGAATTGCACACGTCCATCCATTCACACGAGATCCCTGATCTGCCCTCTCTTCGCGACATGATAGAGCGTAACATCCGTCGAGTGAAGACGCTTTCGGACGAAGAGCGAACGTGGGCCCTTCACGTCCTCGCCCAGCGGAACGATGGAACGAGCCTCTGCCACTATGACGTCCATCCGATGAATGTCATTATGTCACCCCGAGGACCAGTAATCATCGATTGGATGACTGCCTGTCAAGGCGATCCCCACGCCGATATTGCTCGAACGTTATTGATGTCACAAGGGTTTCAATTCGCTATCCCCCCAGACTGGTATGCGGCCTTACGATCGTTCATTGACCGCTATCTAGCACGATACCGAGAAATCCGAGACATTTCCCTCAACGAGCTCAAGGCGTGGCGTTTACCCATCGCTATCGCACGACTGAACGAAAGCATCCCCCATGAGAAAGATTGGTTGCCCTCCATCGTCAAGGAAGAACTCGGAAGTAGCTAGCTCAAAGACGATTACCCCGTGTATTCTTCTTCAGCAAGCGTTTGAGTCGCAATGTAACGCAGATTATCTGCAAGCAGGACAAGAAGAAAATTGTAATAAACCCTAAGCATCAAAAAAGGACGAAAGACTTAATCGATCAAGCTGATTTGATTCGCGGACACACTACAACGAATGATTTATATAACGGTCAATTATCCTTGCTTGTTTATTCATAGAATCCACGGAAGTTTTCGATTTGAAAATTGAAAAAACCATATTATGTTCGTTGTTACTTGGCATCGTATTGACATTCGTGTTAACTCTTCGTTTTGAGACCGAAATCATACCGGATTCTACAGTGACAAGGCATGGGCACCCTTTCTTTTGGCTTCATCATCAAACAAGCTCCATTGCTGGTGCAGTTAATATATGGTCCGTTCAATGGGCATTTCTCGTCATCGATTTTGCTCTCTGGTTCATCATTTCAGCTGTCATTGTCTATGTGGTAGACAGGTATAGGAAGTAAATCTATTCGGGAAGGAAGACGCTTACCAGCATAGATAGCGTCCGCGTACGTCTATAGTTTATAAAGTCTAAGATAGGGAGATAGCATTTTCTACTTCAAGGTATTATCTCTCCCCGAGATAACAATTATTGGTACTACTAAAAAAAGAGGGGCCGTTGGCAGGAGATGTCTCCAGCGGTTGCAGGTTCTAATCTCACTCTAGACATATATTTATTCTCTCATCGCGGCTAAGTATCAAGGAAGAAGGAACCTCAATATAGGTTTGTTAGCGCGCGCTATGTAATCACACTCTATATTCTAGATTCGGAAGTCTTTTTTTATGTATATTGGATACCGATTGGTAAACAAGTGAGTGCGGTAGTTAGCTATATAAAAAAGGGAAGAAAACAGAATAAAAATGGGTGTCCGTAAGAAATCGCGGAAGAGTAGAGGTCGCAGAGCTGTCAGCCCTGTCATCGCCACGGTCATCCTTGTCGCTATCGCCATCACCGTCGCCGTCGCTGTCGCCTATTGGATGGGCGGTATTGCCGGTCAACACACTCTATTCGAAAAAATCGAAATGCAAAATATCGTATGTACTAAAGACATTTCAGACCCAGCAAACTACTTCTGGAACATCTCGTTATGGGTGAAGAATACGGGCACGCAAGACGTTACGTTGATCAGTGCCTTCATCAATGAGGTTGAAGTCGATAGATATGGTGTAACTACTTTTTCACCTGCATTAGATGACGATTGGGCCACCAGCATGACAACAACTACCTATCTAACCAGGGGTAATTCAACTAGGATCTACTTTTACATAGATCCTGACAAGACTGGTGCTTCTCTGACTTCTGGGACGGCGGTTAACATCAAGATTCATGCTGCCAGCGGCATGGACTACCCCCGATTGATAAGCTTGACCTTAAACCCCGCTCGCGATTATCGGTCTAGCGCGCTTTTTATAAGCTAGCTAACGTAGGGTTCCTTCGTAGCACTTCGCGTGATAACGTCTTAAGCGCGTGCTAGCTTATTAATAGATACGTTGTTTAGATTCTCACGTGTTACGTAATTATATTTATCCAAAATTCTTTGAAGTGACTCGTCAGCGCGCGCGCTAACCAGTAGTTAGATAGCTATACCAGCGATTCAACGCGCACTCTCTACTCTGCAAGTTCTTTACAAAACATAGTTATATGTGCGGTATGATGTTTTACACTGACTTAATCTGAATGGGAGATGAATGAAGGAGTGTCTCTAGTTGATGTTGTTTTGTGTAGGAGAAGCATTAGACGATACACACCTAAGGAGATAAGTGAGGATGTATTGGACAAGATTCTTGAAGCAGGGAGACAAGCCCCTTCAGCAGGAAACAGGCAGCCATGGCACTTCATCCTCATAACCGATGACGAGATTAAAGAAGAATTATCCAAAGGGGTCTATACTTGGTTCATCAAGGATTCGTCGACTGTGATTGTCGGATGTGCCAAAACGGAAGCTCGTAAATGGTCGGTTGTTGATACGTCAATTGCTATGCAAAACATGGTTATAGCAGCTTGGGCTATGGGCGTCGGATCATGTTGGATTGGAGCCTTCAAGGAAGAAGATGTAAAACAACTCCTCTCCATCCCTGAAGGATGGAAGGTCGTTGCTTTAATTGCGTTTGGATACCCTGCTGAAGGCGAAAATAGATTCCCGAAGAATTTCCAAAAAAGTCGCGATAGATTGAGTAAGAAGAAGCCCATTGAGGAAATAGTTAGCCGTAACAAGTTCTAAAAAGAACTAAGCACGCACGCGTAGACAAGATATGCAGCGCGCGCTGAAACTAAGCCTTGATTGTACATTGAGTCTAAGAAATTATTATATTCATTCACAACTGTATGGTGATACGTGGTTTTATGACTGAAGAAGTACGCGTGCATCGCAGGAACGTGATCCATTCGTCGATGACTCCCAAAGCAGAGGCACAGGTCAAATCAGCAAACCTGAAAATCACCGGGTTTGAACTCTGGCAGTATACTGGCGACGCGAAACAGTATAATGACTACCTGACCGAAGAATATCCCAAAGGGGGCTGGCCCGAGCCGGAGACCGAGCTGCCCGCTCCAACTCACATTTACCTGAAGATCCTGACCGATGGCGGAGTGGAGGGAGTATATGGCCCTCTGCGAGGTAACTACGTTTCGCAGATCGCAGGGTTCCGGTATATAATCGGTAAGAATCCTCTAGCAATCGAATCGATCACCGACAGCCTGGCACGTGGCAACACCGGTATGACCTTCACAGAGGGTGTAGCCGCGCTCAACAACGCCCTCTGGGACCTGAAGGGAAAGATCTGCAACGCTCCGGTATACCAGGTCCTGGGCGGCGACAGGAAGACCATCAACTGCTATGCCTCCACGTTCCGCATGCCGCACGCACTTGATTCGCTCGATCAGCTCGCGGAAAGCTCCGCCCGGGTAAAGGCGGCGGGGTTCAACGCCCAGAAATGGTTCACCACCACGTACGGTCCGAACGATGGGGCTGTAGGGATGGAATTTAACGTGAATGTGATGCGGATTCTCCGTGAGACCTGCGGAGAATACTATGATATCATGATCGACTGTTTCCATTCGTGGACCCTTCCGTATGCCCAAGCCTGGTGCAAGAGAGCGGAAAAATACAATCCGCGGTGGCTCGAGGAGCCACTTCATCCCTCGTACGAGATCGAAGGTCTAGCCCACCTGCGTCAGGTGACCTCCATCCCGATCGCGACCGGAGAGGGCAGGGGTAATCGCTGGGATTACTTGTATCTTATAAAGGCGGATGCTGTAGATGTCATGCAGCCCGAACCCGAACGGATGGGGACCAGCGAGATCATCAAGATCTGCACTTTGGCAGGCATGTATGGCCTGATGGTCAGTCCGCACTTCATGAGGATCAACGTTCCCGCCCATATCGTCGCCAGCCAGTCCGTTGAGGTCTGCCCGCTGGTTGAATACCGGCATAACTCGTTCCTGACTTCCTCGTTTTTCGAGAGAAATCCGATCGGGCATAACGGTAAGGGACAGGTCGAACTTTCGGATCGACCTGGATTTGGCATCGAACTCGATGAATCCAAAATCGTCAAGACGGAAAAACTCTAGCTAGCTAGTTCGATGGTGACAAGGCATTCAGGAAACGCAAATGAAAGTAGACGTCGCGAGTTCAGTGTAGGTGGGTCGGGTGGGATTTGAACCCACGGCCTCCTGGGCCCAAGCCAGGAATCATAGACCAATATACCCCAATTACAACCGTGATTCCCTGTTGCAATTGTCTAGACTACCGACCCAAACGATT
>JAOZHK010000049.1 GCA_026014905.1 Candidatus Bathyarchaeota archaeon | reverse complement strand
TACATTGACGTGGAACATGGGTGATGAAGACCGGTTGACTATATTGAGTACTTAATACGCGTTCCTCAACTGCGCCAAAATCGTCTCCCCAATCAAACTTGCAGTCAAGGTCTTGCAGTGTCTTGACTGCTGTTGAATATGTGATTCTCGTGAAAGGGGGTGCTGGAGGTGTAAAGTGTTTCTTTAATATTGTAAAGTCGTTGTGACCGTGCGCCACCATCGCGATGCAGGCATGCACCAAGAGAGCTTCTTGGACGTTCATGATATCTTCAAGAGAGGCATGAGCTACTTCGGCTTCGATCTGCCAAAACTCAGTGAGATGCCGTCGAGTCCTACTCTTTTCTGCACGAAAACTAGGTTCGATGCTGTACACTTTTTCTAAAGAGGTGATGGCGGCTTCTTGATAAAGCTGGACACTTTGAGATAAGTAGGCTGTTCGTTGAAAGTATTCAACGGGGAATAAAGTGGATCCTCCTTCACAGGCAGCGGTAATGAGAATAGGGCAATACACCTCTGAAAAATGATGCGTATTGAGCCAATCGCGAGCTGATTGAATGAATAGGGCTTTTAGTCGAAGCGTTGCAGCGATTGCTGGACTTCGAATGTGAAGATGCCGTTTATCGAGTAGAAACTCTGTTCCTGCATCTTTTTGTAATGGATAATCGTCAAAAGCATCTCCTATTACCTCAAAGCTTTGACATTGAATTTCAACTCCACCAGGTGCTCGAGGATCAGCTTTCACCTGACCAACTACTTGGACCGCGGCTTCAATATTGACTTTCCGAGCGCGCTCAAATTGTGTCGTCTCAATGTGGTTTTTATGGATTGCGACTTGAATGACTCCGGTTGCATCGCGAAGAGTTAAGAAGATAAGTCTGCCATGCAGTCGTTTGGCATATATCCATCCTCGTATATTGACCTGTGCTCCATCCTTTTGAGGTGATAGATCCACTATACGATCTTTACTCTGAGCTTTGGTGAACAAGATTTACGAAGCTCCTTTCACGGTTTCTTCCTCTTGCCGCAGCTCGTAGAGTATTACCATGGCTTCACCTAAAGAAATTCCGAGATCCAAGGTCAAGTCGTGAGGTGCACTCTCAGGTTTATCACGTAATAGCACATCACGCACGTACGCTTTATGATGTTGATAGAGAATCAATGACTGCACCGTATCAACGAGAATGGGCCACAATTCATTTTCAATGACATTAATACTCATTTTGTTATCCCACTGAGAGTTATAGTTGATTTCTTGATGCGAGTTGAATCGTGAGTTATTCCTGCTCTTTCCTTTCGAACATCTTTTCCAATGTCCATCGACATGAATTCCTGATCTCACGCAATCGCTGTGCATCACCATAGTTGTTAACGCTGATCTCTTGAATTATGTCATCATCAGATCGTATCTCAAACGTCAAGGCCATTTCAGACAGAATTTCTCCCTTCTTTACAGCTTCGTTATCCTTCTCCTTCATGGATTCTAGAATCCTAGATACAAAGAAAGATTGAAACGGCGTGGTATTAACGTTAAAATTCATATCTTTTGCTGGTATTATTCGCACATTCTGGGGTTGTATTAAAGCCTCGGCCAATAATATGCCTCTATTTGTCATTAATGGGACACGTTCAACAGGCTCTATAGTGGATGTAACAGGCTCTATGGTGGATGCAACAGACTCCGATGAACGGATTTCTGAGGGCTGTTCTTTGAGAAGGCTTTCAGCTCCTCGAAAGCTTCTCGAAATAATTACTTCGTCAACGATCTTGTACAAAGCCTGAAGTTTTTCCAGCTCATCGTTTAATGTTTGAATGCGAGTTTCCAGGTACTCTCGTAAATCCATTAAACTTTCTAAGATTTCTTTGTCAATACCGTCTTCCCATTGATCTCTCTGACTCAATTCCTCTCGAGATATTATCCGGTACTGCAAGTAATAAAGATAATTCTCTACTCTGACACGCATTATCTAGGAGGGAGTATTTATGAAACCCTCATAAATGATATATTTATCCACAAAAACGTGTTCCATGAATAATATGGAGGCAATCTTTTGAATAATGATGCGCTGGTCAACCAATACGCACAGGAAGTTATGACTAGTTTTGGGCAACCGTTTCCTGTAATATTTGTGAAAGGAGATGGAGTCTACTTAACGGATTCCGATGGAAGAAAATACCTTGATTTTTGGGCGGGAATCGCCACCGTTAATCTAGGTCACAATAATCCACAGGTTCAAGCAGCGGTTCAATATCAAATGGACGATCTTGTCCACTGTGCTTCAGAATCATATTATACTCTTCCTGCTCTAGAGTTAGCGAAAACCCTGAATGCCCTTGCGCCATTTAATGACTGCAAATCGACATTTCATACAAGCGGCTCTGAAGCCAACGATCTTGCCCTTAAATTGATAAGGCGGTATACTCAGAAACATGAAGTGTTAACGCTTCAAGGCAGTTATCATGGACAGACCTATGGCGCACGCTCTCTAGGCACCCCTGTCGCTGGATATTCAAAAGCAGCAAGCATGGGGCCATATCTACCAGGAATTATTCATGTCCCAACACCCTATTGTTACCGCTGTAGTCTCGGTCACACTTATCCGAGTTGCCACCTTCAATGTGTTGAGATTGTCGAAGATATTATCAACTTCGCAACCACCCGAGACGTCGCAGCGTTCATGGCTGAACCAATGTTAGGTGTTGGTGGGATCGTCACCCCTCCGCAAGACTATTTTCGCAAATTAAAAACACTTCTTGATAAATATAATATCCTTCTAATTCTTGATGAGGTTCAAACAGGTTTAGGACGAACTGGAAAACTGTGGGGAAGCCAAACATATGATGTTCAACCACATCTTATTACCCTTGCAAAAGCCTTAGGCAACGGTTGGCCTATTGCAGCTGTGACATCATCAAAAGCAATCAGCGACGCATTTGAACATGGGGATCATTTCTCAACATGGGGGGCTCATCCTGTGATGTGTGCCGCAGCAACAGCTACTCTTGATTATCTCAGGCACCATAGGTTATGGGAGAACGCCGAAGCCATGGGTGGGTTAATATTAAAACGGCTCAAAGAAATTGCAGAACAATATCGAATTATTGGTGACGTACGAGGTCGAGGTCTTATGATTGGTATTGAAATCGTCACGGATAATAAAACAAAGAATCCAGGAAGGGAAGCGTGCATCAATATTCGTAAACTGTGTCATGACCATGGACTGATCATCGGAATTGGTGGCTTTTGGTCTAATGTCCTTAGAATTCAGCCCCCACTAATCATCACCCAAGATCACGTGGAATCAGCAATGACTGTATTAGAAGCTGCTGTGAAAAACGTCGAGAAGGAGATCTGAAGCATTCGAGGCAGATTTAGCTAACTAATAGCGCACAATCAACGGGCTTCCACGGATTTCAATTGAGCACTATACATCGTAATGATTTCCTCAACAGTTGTTGCGTCTTGCGGCGATTTATCATGGCGCCATTTTCCTGTGAACCGAGGAAATCGGACAGCTAATCCTGTATCCTTTCCGATTATATCGATCCCACACGTGTGGCTTGGGCTTAAGGTCACCTCAGCACCCCGGACTTCAAGCACCCTTCGAGGTAGAAACCAGTAATCCGCCTCGATCTTTGATTCCACCCGCGGATGTACCTGATTTATCTGCTCATCTTGAAACATTACGGGAAGTTGGCTTAAAATTTCATCATTAAAACCCGTTCCAAGTTTACATACGGTCTCAAAAACATCTTTCTCACCATTATACGCTGCCATCAACAAAGCGCCAAAGGTCCCAGTTCGACGACCCCGGCCTGCAAATGCTCCAACAGCAACGAGGTCCAACGTATCACCTAACTCAATTTTATAATCTCGTTTATACTTAATCCATAAAAATCCTCGCGCTCCAGCCTGATAGCTTGCGTCCTCCTTCACCGACTTAATAACAAGTCCTTCACACCCATTCTCAACAGCTTCCATCATATATTCGTCAAGTTGTGGAGCTTTCGTCACGAGGAGAGGGTGGGTGATCTTTACCCTTACGGTTTCAGTGATAGCTTTCTCCAAACATGCCCGTCTACTGTAATAGTCTTTGTCAAGGAGACTCAATCCGTCCATATAAAGGGCATCAAACAGGATTAGAGTGATCGGGATTTCTTCAGCCATCTCATTAATCGCGTGTTTTCGTCCTCTTCGCCGTGTAATCACTTGAAATGGTTGAACTTCATTGGTATTAGGATCAACGGCCACAGCTTCCCCTTCAATAATGGCGTCCCTTACTTGAATGCTGTTTCGAAGTGCATGAACAACGTCAGGAAACTGGCTGGTAATATTCTCAAGGCGCCGCGAAAATAGTATGATATCATCAGCGGAAATATGTGCTTGCATTCGCAATCCATCATATTTATATTCAGCTGAGCCCTGCCCGCCCAATTTATCTAATACTTCTTTGGCTGATGTCAAACGCTCCGCCAA
This sequence comes from Candidatus Bathyarchaeota archaeon, assembly GCA_026014905.1. The sequence continues at coordinate 4,949 of JAOZHK010000049.1, read as the reverse complement.
CATTGGCCGAATTGGATGACCGAGCCGAACCTGAAATTTTAATATTCCCTCCATTCCTGACTTTGCAATGGTTTCCGCAACCGATCCTAGATCTGAAGACATATTGTATGCCTTCTCAACATCCTGTCTTGCCTCTTTTCCCCCTCCAAAAGCAATGGCTAACGCATCTAAAAACGTCATATCACCAATACCCAAGCGTAATCGACCGGTAATCGTTCGAGTAAGATATTTCGCTTCTTCCGGTGTTGCATCAGTAATCAGCCTCGTTAAAAGATTGATTTTCGCTTCTACGGATCCTTTTCCAGTGGTATGTGCTATTCGATCCAACACTTCATAGACTTTGGTGACAGAAATGCTTGCACCACTCATCAATCTCGTCGTAGGTGTTGTGGATTTTAAGACCTCGATAGTAGAGCCCAGATCGCCAGACGTATTATAAACTTGCACAATCTTTTGTTTTGACACTCCTATAGTTCTTGCAATGACTGAGATCACCATTTTTTCCGCCATTCCCAATTCTATTCCAACGAAATCTGGATATAATTTTCCTTGCGTCAAATACGCAACTTTCCCAATGAGACTCGTAGGCGTTCTCTTTAGTAACTGTACGAGATACTCCGTCATTTCCAATCGCTTAGACGTCGCCTCAATCTTTGCATAAGTATCGGTGATGATTGAATACTTCATTGTATAACTTATCGACCTACTCAATAACGATCGTGAAAACGAATCCTCAGCAATCTCCCAACAGGTAAAAAGCGTTTGCCCTGCTCAACGAGGAAATCTTCCATATTTCTCGATAGTTCTTCCAACCGCATTCATATTCTCTAAGGGAGTATCTTGATACAAAGTACATCCAGGTCCCAGTATAAAACCACCACCTGAGCTAACAGCGTCGATTGCTGCTTTCACCTGATTTTCTACCTGTTGTGGTGAACCATGGCGCATTACGTGTCGATGGTCAACACCAGCAAGAACACAAAAACGATCACCGTAAACTTGTTTCGCTGTTGCACCGGAAGTGAAGTTCGTATCCCACCAATTAATAACGTTCGCGGAGTACTGTTTAAACCAACCCTCTTCCATGAGTCCACCATCTTGCTGCGGATTCTCAGTTTCGTTACTACAGATGTGAAGCAGCTTTATCGCTGCGTGTTTGACGGAATTAAGAACTTTCTGATCAAAGGGAAGCGCATATGTCTCGAGTTGGTCTCGCGTCATCCGTGACCACAGCTCTCCCCCTCCTCCAATACCAAAAAAGATTCCCGCGGCCCCCTCATCAATACACGCACGAGCAAAATCTATGCACGTTTGAGTTATCGTCTCCAACCCCTCAGTTAAAAGATCAGGATGTGACTGCATATCAGTATACACGCGATTCGGGGATCCAATTCCATGAATTGCTTGAACGAGAGGGCTGGGAATAGTATAGATGAAAGGCATTCCACGTCCTATTTCTCGCGAAAGAATCGAAACTGATCGAATGTGTTCACGTAACTCTTTTTTAGGATCAAGAACCCAGAGTTTCTGCCAATCCTTTGCCTCTTTAACAAGCACATCTACGGTTTCAACAACCTCATCATTATTTGTAAAACGAAATTTAGAACCCCATTGATATGCCATGAATCGGTAGAATGGAGTAACTTTAAGGAGATCCATCTTATAATCTAGCGCATTTAATAACGCGATATGTGCTTTTGCCAACTCCGCACCATCTCTGTTTGCCTTTTCCCAACTGTAATAATTCAAGAAGGGAATCGCCGGAAAGTGTCCCCACAAGGCCCAAGGAACTCGGTCGGGTTCTTGACGACGAATTGCCGTTAGCACTCTGTCATATCTATCGGACATAATAATCGGTCTCCATTTACCACATTTTGGCTTCCTATTTTAGAATCTTTCGGCAACACGGAAATATTAGCTAGCAAGATATGAGTAATGAAAGTATAAAAAGAATGATTCAGCAATAGTCAATATACTGGGACATCACTCAGGATCAATGGAGTAACTAACTGGTTGACGGACGTCAATGATGAGAATCGTGGTTATCGGGTTTGGGACAGTCGGAAGAACTTTTAGTCAAATCCTTCATCAACAACGTTCTGTTCTGCTACAACGCTATGGTCTTCGATCACGGATCGTGGGTATTGTTGATAGTGGTGGAGCAGTCCTTGATTCTCAAGGACTTGATATTAATCGAACTTCAAGAATAAAAGCACAATTTGGTTCTGTTTCCGGTGATAAACGATTCGGACACCCCCACTTGTCAGCTTTGGATGTCATTGAGCGTCTTGACGCTGATGTTCTTATTGAAGTGTCCCCTACAAATCTCAAAGATGGAGAACCTGCGTTATCATATATTCAAGGGGCTCTCAAACACCAATTCCATGTGATTACCGCAAATAAGGGACCACTAGCCCTCGCATTTCCTGCGTTAATGGAGTTATCTATGTACAATCATGTTTCCTTACGGTTCAGCGGAACCGTTGGCGCGGGGACACCTCTCTTAGCGTTGGGAAAGAATGGATTACATGGTGACCAGGTATCTTCGATTAAGGGAATATTGAATGGAACAACAAATTATATTCTCACACAAATGACCGAGTCTGGGGCCTCGTTTGAAGATGGATTACTGGAAGCCCAAAGCTTGGGGTATGCCGAATCCGATCCCACCAATGATGTTGATGGGTTTGATGCAGCAGCTAAACTTGTCATTTTAGCGAATTGGGTTATGAATCGCAGTATCACACTTCAGGATGTACATATCAAAGGCATCCGTCAGGTGACTCCCGACAAGATTGCAGAAGCAAAAAACAAGCAACAAGTAATCAAGTTATTAGCCTCTATTACTGAACCTGAAGCTATAGTCCAACCCGAGCTGTTACGGCAGACGCATCCTTTAAACGTATCAGGAACTCTCAACGCAGTTACCTATACCACTGAATTCGCTGGAGAAATCACGCTTGTTGGACACGGTGCTGGAGGGCGCGAAACCGCGAGCGCGATCTTACGTGACCTTATTGACATTCGTCAGAAAATCATTCAATAGCTCAATACGGACTACGCGTGCATTTTTAGAAATAGCTTAACCGCCATGTATGAAGCTCAACCGAATGTCACCCAGGATATTAAGGCTCTGTTTTCAGCCCAACACCTTGGACGATTGGGGATGGCAAGCTGAATCAGTCGACCGAAGTCTTCTGACGTACACCTCCATTCCATCAACGGGATCTTCTTTCCCAGTCCTTGTCTACGACGAGCGACTAGTTACCAAGCCTCCATGTCGGAGAACGGCCGCTTATTTTTAGGAGTGGCTTCGAGCTTAGATGCATTCAGCTCTTATCCAGAATAGCGCAGCTGCCCGGCAGTGCCTTGTCAGACAACCGGTAAACCGTAGGCTACGGCACCCCGTTCCTCTCGTACTGGGGACACCTTCCCCTCAAGCGACCAACATTCCTAGCACATAAAATCCGACCTGTCTCACGACGGTCTAAACCCAACTCACGTTCCCCTTTAATGGCCGAACAGGCCTACCCTTGGCGGCTGCTGCACCGCCAGGATGGGAAGAGTCGACAGCGAGGTACCAAACCGCGGGGTCGATGGGAGCTCTCGCCCGCGACGAGCCTGTTATCCCCGGGGTAATTTTTCTGTCACTTCCGACCCCCATCAATGGGGATACGAAAGATCGCTAAGCCCAGCTTTCGCTTCTGGATTCCTTGCTGTGGAGAATCCAGTCAGGCCGGCTTTTGGCTTTGCCCTCTACGATGGGTTTCTGTCCCATCTGAGCCGACCTTAGGGCCCCCTCGATTCCTTTTCAAGGGGGTGCCGCCCCAGCCAAACTGCCCACCTGCCGTTGTCCCGAAGCTTTTGCTCCGGTAAGAAATATAATCTTCGAAGAGCGGTGTTCCATTGGCGTCTCCTTTAACTCCCGTAGAAGCTAATATCAACAACTCCCGCCTACTCTCTACAACGAAGACCACGTTCCAGCAACAAGCTGCAGTAAAACTCCACGGGGTCTTCTTTTGCCGCTAGGAATTCCCAGACTGTTCGTCTGAGTTACGTAGGTTCACCGGGCTCCAGGAGGGGACAGCAGGGTCCTCGTTGGTCCATTCATGCACGTCGGAACTTACCCGACAAGGCATTTGGCTACCTTAAGAGAGTCAGAGTTACTCCCGGCGTTTAGCGGTCCTTAGTCCGGTTGAACCCAGGTTTTAGATACCGCCACTGGCCAGGATTCAATGGCTGTACAAGCCCTTTCGGGTTAGCAGCCACCTATGTTTTTATTAAACAGTCGGGACCCCTTCGTCACTGCGACCTGCAGTCCCAGTTTATCACCAAGACCGCAGGCACCCCTTATCCCAAAGTTACGGGGCTAATTTGCCGAGTTCCCTCTCCATGGATTCGACCCGATACGCCTTAGGCTTCTCACCTAGGGACACCTGTGTTGGTTCTGGGTACGGACACAGAGAATCCTTCCTAACATCCTTTTCATTGGCTCCAGAAATCAGCTGAACCTCTCTAAACGAGAGGCTGTTCCTGCTTTCATCTCGTTCTCGCCATTACGGCTCTCCCCAGATTTATACAGTTAAACAAGGCGACGACCTCGCTCAACCTATCCCGAAGCGTCAAATGTTAGGCTTGTGTTACCACGTGTATCTCTATGGTACCGGAATATTAACCGGTTTCCCTTTCGGCCTCCTCAGTTAAGATCGGCCTTAGGATCGACTTACCCCCGGCTGATGACGCATCGCCGGGGAACCCTTGCCCTTTCGGCGGTCAGGATTCTCACCTGACTATGCTGTTACTACTACCGGGATTTACAATTCTACTCGGTCCACTAGACTTCTCAGCCTAACTTCTACCCAAGCAGAACGCCTTCCTACCAAATTACAATTTTCTACTGTATTCTGAGGTATCGGTAGCTGACTTAGCCCCGTCAATTTTCGGGGCCC
>JAOZHK010000014.1 GCA_026014905.1 Candidatus Bathyarchaeota archaeon | reverse complement strand
GTGAGATCGAGCTCCTTTTGAAGGTCCCGCATTAGATTGAGAATTTGTGCCCGAATGGATACATCTACCATAGCAACTGGTTCATCAGTGACGACGAACGCGGGTCTGAGAATGAAAGCCCGTGCGAAGATCACACGTTGACGTTGTCCCCCACTAAGTTGGTGTGGATAGCGGTCATAAAAGGCGCTGGCAGGAGAGAGCCCGACGCGTTCAAGAGCGCCTTCAGCTTCCTTTTTTTGTTCTGTTTTGGTTCCGATATTTTGAAGCCTGAGGGCATCGGCAATAGCGTTACCAATTGTCATTCGGGGATTTAATGAGGAGGTTGGATCTTGGAAGGTGATTTGAAGCCGCCGCTTTAATAATCGAAGTTGTTTTCCTTTGATTTTTGTGATGTCTTGCCCCTCAAAGATAATTTGCCCTGAAGTAGCGGGAGTTAGGCGAACGCAAAGCCTACCAACAGTAGTTTTACCAGATCCGCTTTCACCCGCGAGCCCAAAAATTTCTCCTTTTTCAATGTTGAAGGATACGTCATCAACCGCCTTGACAAAGTCTTTTTCTCGGGTAAAGAGGGCGTCGATGAAGCCTTTTTGAACTGGAAAATACTTCACGAGGTTCTTGACTTCAATCATTTCTTATTAACCCCCTTTGTATAGAGATAGCACGCCACACGTTGCCCTGTATCCAGCTTTTCAAGTGGTGGAGGTTGAGTTGCACAAATATCCATTGCGAATTCACATCGGGGTCTGAACATGCAACCAGGTATATAATCAATAAGATCAGGGGGCGCCCCCGCAATCCAAGCAAGCGTTTTTTCAGGCTTCCGGACATCAGGTACTGCCTTCAGGAGGCATTGAGTATAGGGATGTTTAGGATCTTCAAAAAGACTCTCCGTCTTGGCTATCTCCATTATTCGTCCAGTGTACATTATTGCAATATCATCAGCCGTTTGAGCAAGGACTCCTAGATTATGAGTGATTAATAACATTGACAGATTGAATTGTTTCTTCAAAGTAGCGAGTTCTTCTAGAATCTGTGCCTCTACAATAACATCTAAGGCTGTGGTTGGTTCATCTGCAATTAGCAATCGAGGTCGGAGAGCAATTCCGAGCCCGATCATTACTCTTTGCCGCATCCCTCCACTGAATTGATGAGGATAATCTGTTATTCGCTCAGGAAGTATTCCAAGGGTTTCAAGAATTTCTTCGCCCCTGTTTATGGCTTCATCTTTTTTTACATCTTCTTCGTGTGCCTGAATTATCTCAGTGAAGTGATCTTTAATTCTAATCAGTGGGTTGAGTGAGGTCATAGGATCTTGGAAAATATACGCTAGCTTTCGTCCTCGTATCGCTCTCATTTGGTTGTCGTCAAGTTGTATTAAGTCGATTTGCCCTTTTTCGACTGAACCACCTTCAAAAGTGAGGGATTCATCTAAGTTGAAGAGGATCTTTCCTTCGTTGATACGACCGGGGCGAGGTACTAATCTCATGACGGAGAGGCCAAGTGTTGACTTTCCACACCCAGACTCACCTGCGAGCCCGAGAGTCTTATTTTCCTCTAGGTTGAGGAACACATTATCAACTGCTCGTGCGATTCCTCGTCGCGTTTTGTATTCCACTGATAGATTTTCAATTTGAAGTAGATCGGTCATTTAAACTCCTTTCTCAAGTTTTGGCGTAAGAATCTCATTGAGCCCTTCTCCAATAAGGGCGAATCCTAGGGCGAGAATGACAATCATCAGACCGGGGAAGGTGATGACCCACCAAGCACCTGTAATTAATTGATGCGACCCAAAGGTAAGATCCCATCCCCAGTCTGGGACATCAATCGGAAGCCCCAGACCTACGAAGGTCAATCCAGCTGCAACAAGTATGGCATCTGCGAAATTGATAGACATAACAACAATGGCGGAGGGGATGACGTTTGGAAGAACGTATCTAGACACGATTGCTCCTTCACTTCCTCCTAGGGCAACTGATGCTTCAACGTATGGAAGTTCTTTGACTGTTATAACCCGGCTGCGCACCACTCTGAAGTAAGAGGGGATATAAACTACGGCAATAGCCAGAGCCATGTTTACTACGCCGGGTCCTAGAATTGCAGCAATTGCGATAGCTAAGATAAGACCGGGGAAGGCAAAAACGGCATTCATGATTAGCGACACAGTGTTATCAATAATTCCACCCCGATATGATGCAAAAAGCCCAAGAGGTACCCCAATGGAGAAGCATATGATTACAGATACGAATGCGACTTGCAGCATAATGGCCCCTCCTGCTATCGTTCGACTAAGTAAATCTTGACCGAGGGATGTTGTACCGAGGGGAAACTGGGGTGAAGGCGGTCCCAATAGTGGTCCTACATTGAGGGTGAAGGGGTCATAAGGAACGATCCAATCTGCGACGACGGTCATGTAGATAATTGCAGATACTATCAAAAACCCAGCAAGGGTTAACCACCCCGAAGAGCGGTAAATACGTAAAATGGGGTATCCTTCATACAAAAACACCAACATGATTCCAATAATTAAACCACCAAAGAACACTCCTCCAAAGAAGCCGTCCCATGCCGCGGGAATGAAAAAGATGCTTAAGGCCATAGTGATTATTGCGATAACTCCTGCAATGCCTGCAAGAAGTAAAATACTAAGTCGCTGGGATAGGATTTTTAATTTGACAACGCGTTTACGCACGACGTCGCTATACAATATGATAAACCCAATTATGATGCTTGCTGTAACCACGTGGACTCCTAAGCCACTGTTAGAATTAACAGACAGTAAAATGAGGCTAATGATTACTGATAATGAACCACCGACGATAAAAATAAAAAGTATCCACCATCGTTTCGATTGCCCCTCAAAAGTTCCCCGAATCGGTGCTAATTGAAGAAAGATTCCCTTGATCGTTTTTGTTTGTGTCAAAATTAATTACAACTCACAGTCTAATTCTCGGATCAAAGTAGGCATATAGGATATCCACCACAAGTGTTACGAGAGCTACCATTATGGCAAAGAAAACAACAGTGCCCTGGATAGCCGTATAATCGCGATGGTAGATTCGGTCGACAAGGTAGGTTCCCAGCCCAGGCCAGCTGAACGTCGTTTCTGTTAGCACAGCGCCTGCTAAGAGTATGGCAACTTGAATTCCAATCATGGTTAGGATTGGTAAAAAGGCATTCTTCAAAGAGTAACGATAGGTAACATTGAAGTCAGAAAGCCCACGAGCCCTAGCTGACATTACATAATCACTTTGTTGTGTCTCGAGCATATTTGTCCGTGTTAATCGAATGAAAATCCCAAGAAGAATTATTCCAAGTGTGACGGAAGGGAGCAAGAGATATCGAATGGAAATACCGAACGCCCATATATTGCCTGTTAGCAAGCTGTCAATGGTATACAGACCAGTTATCGTGGGTGGAGGCTCATAGTGGGGATCAAACCTAAGTCCACTCGGAAGAATTCCTAGCCATACTGAGAAAATTATTTGGAATATCATACCTAAGAAAAATACAGGAATTGCATAGGTGACAATGGCTAATAGACGAAGTGAATGATCTGTAGCCGTATCATATTTCCTAGCTGAGATAACACCTAAAATTACTCCAAATACAATTGCAAATAAGCCCGAGTAGATAGACAGTTCTAGTGTGGCTGGAAATCTAGCCCGAAGATGTTGATTAATGGGACTATAATCTTGCATTGAAATCCCAAAATCTCCCCGAAAGAGCCCTGTTATGTAGTTAATGTATTGCTGCCAAATAGGTAAATCTAATCCTAATCTTCGACGAAATTCAGCGAGTACTTCAGGTGTTACATGTCGCTCGAAATGTAGAAGTGCTGGATCACCTGGCATAACACGAATAATAACGAAAACTAGAGTAAGTAGTAGGAAAACCATGGGTATTGTGAGTAGAATTCGGCTGGCAACATAGGATTTTAACGACATACTTAGAGCATCACCTTCCTTGAAAAATAAAAATTTAGTGCTACCAGCACGAATCTTCATCAGGACATCCTTTTGGATTCCCTAATGTTATCGAGACTGATAGCACGTACTTGAGAGTTCATTCATGGTCCAGTTGTTGCGGGTGGTCCTATGTATAGTAGCCAGTGTCGCCAAGTTACAGAGATATCTAGTATAACTCCATGGATGGTGAGTTTGGTGATGGCAATGGTTCCGCTCTGCCAAACTGGAACAACGGAACACTCATCGGCTTGCAAGTCTTGCAAATCATTATAGGCTGTCTCTCGGCCAGATGGAGTGGTGGCGCTACGCCCATCAACCCAGAGGTTATATTGGGCAACTCCACCTGCAGGATAGGTTTCATTGTATCCAAGATTAAGCCATGATGCAAATGGGAGGAACAGGTAGTTGTCAGGGTCAATGAAGTCGGGGTACCATCCGTAAATGAATACAGGCATTGTACCCGCGTTTCTTTGGGTACGATAAGTAGCCCATTCCAATCCATTGAGATTTACGGTTATGACACCACTAGCTTCAAGATCGCTCTTGTACACAGCGGCTTGCTCTGCGCTCTGTGGATAGTGTCCGGAGTTCTCATAATATAATTCGACTACAAGCTTGTTGGTTGTATTCCAACCGTAGGGTTCTAGGAGAGCAACTGTGGCAGTATAGTTGGCATCGCCCCATTTCTCAAAGGAGGGCCTATGGTAAGCCATGCCAGCGGGGACCATAGTGTACAGCGGTTCGAAATCACCAAGAAAGACTGTCTCGACGACATGAGATCGGTTTAAGGCTGCAGCAATCGCTTGTCGAACGGGTGTCTCATTATATGGATAGATGTTTTGTTGGAAGCACAGGTATTGGATTTGCGCACCAACGCCTTCCCAGACTCGAACATCGGGATTCGCTCTGAAAGAATTGATTTGTTGAGCTGTGAGTTGACGATAGGCAATGTCAATTTCACCCGATGTCATTGCTAGAGCAAGCGCTGAGTCGGATGCATAGAATCTGATGATGATTGTTGGCGTTTTCGGTATGCCACTAGCAGCATCCCAATAATTTGGATTCGCCACTAAGCGCATTTCTTCATCGGATCCACCAACACGTGTCCATGATTCAAGAATGAAGGGACCAAGAGCGCCAGAATAGCTATTGTATGCGTCACCGTCAGTGTAGGGTACTAGTTCATCCATAGGTGATTTATCAGGATCGATCATGTATGAGGCTTCGCAGGCCATGAGTTGCAGGAATGGTGCAAAGGGAATTTGGAGATAGAATCGGACATTGTAGTCATCGATTATTGTTACGTTATCAATGATGTCGGCGTAGCCCATGTTGAGTTGGGGTCCGTCGGGTTCAGCAAGGCCATCGCCTGTAAGGTTACAGTTCCTATCGAAGGTGTATTTCACGATTGTAGCATTGAAAGGTCTTGTTCCGTCTAAGGTGACTCCTTGACGGAGAACGAAGTCCCATATGGTTCCACCTGCACTCGACGACCAAGATTCTGCGAGTTCCGGTATGATATCGTCAGGACCTGCCTCAGAACCGGGATCAATGGCCACAAGCCCTGAACTTACTGAGCCAATGATTTCCCAGCCAAAGTAGTCATAAGCTTGAGCAATGTCAAGACTAGATTCCACTGAATCCGTTGTACCCATGATGATAACATTGGGTGCCGGAGGAGGCAGAAAGAGCATGTATATACCAACAGAACCAATGATTATCGCTACGATGATCACTATTGCAACGATTTGGTATCTTTTCATTTTTTTCCCTCGACGCTGCATTCACTCGAATGCAATCGTGTAGGGGGATTTGCCTTTCAAGATATATAAGCCATTCCTTAGAGGAATTTAACAATCAGATGAATAACTTAATAATTCATGTACTGTTTGTATCGTTAATAATAATATAAAATATGATTTTTTAAAAAATTATAGCGATTCGTTTTTTTAAATTTCATCAAATCTCATTTACCAATAAAACCAAAATTAAAGCGAATGAAGAATGAAAGAAGAATGATCTCGCTCAAGTTGCTGCCGCGTATTGCTCCTCAAGGCTAAACTCCGTTAAAGACCAGAGGCGGTATGATGAAGTACAAAAAATTCTGAAAGAGGTTCAGGAGATACTTAAAGCTCCAAATGTGAGGTATATCAATGACTTAGCAATCTCTATGTTTCCTGATATCATTGTGACTTGATAGTGAAGTCACTCATCTTCTCGCTGGTACCAGTCGCCCTTAATTGCACTGAGATGCCCGTTGTGGTGATTCAAGTGGACGAATGTATCAGCAATCGCATCGATGACACGCATACCTTGGTAGTATTGAGGAATATTAGTTCCTTCGAGTATATGTTTCAGTTGTTCCTCGGACGCCTGCTCAAACCATGTGAGAAAATCTTTCTCAGCTGAATCAAAGTAGTTATTAATCTCTTGGATGGAGGTGCCTTTCCAGTCTCCCTTGTCACTGCTATCACCTCTATACGAGTAGAAGAGATCTGGATTCTTGGGAGGCTTGCCTCCGATTAGCATGTTCAAAGTATAGTCATAAGCCGCAGCCTGATGGGCAAGGAGCCATCCAATGGATGACATCCCGGTTCTCGGTCGATAGGATAAATCATTGCATCCTGTCTCTTGGAGGCTCCGAAGAACCCGTTCCCGCCACGCTCTAGTGGATGCTGCCAGACTCTTAATCATTTCTACGACCAGCATTACTATCAACATTTTTCGTATGCCGTCTCATTTAATAAATTAGCAACAATGCACACCATATCTATCTTGTGAGAGTAATTCCGCTGTAAAATTCAGCATCTTCAAGTCATGAATGTGCTCAATGCTAAGAACGAGAATATCCAAATATCGCTAAAAAGCCTGAATAAATGCAAGAAAAAGAAAGTGGTGGTCGCATACCCTCGGAGAATATCGCTCCAGAACCAGTGTATTAGCTCCTTTCGAAAGCAACACACTTAGGCGGTACGTGGCGGCCCGCTCAACACCTCGCCGTGGCTCGATGCGTACACGGCCGCTCGTTCAAACCGGTCTTTTACCGGAGCCTTCGTCCACAATCCAGCGTTCAAGTCGCCAAGCCC
>JAOZHK010000090.1 GCA_026014905.1 Candidatus Bathyarchaeota archaeon | reverse complement strand
ATATTACTATCCTAACACAAGTGGGATTCCTTTAGTTTTCTTTGTTTTATCACGCGCGTATGCGACATGAGTACAAAGCACACTTAGGCTTCACGACAGTAGGGACATGCACTAAATCCATCTTTTATGGCTTGCTCAAAAGTATCAGGCGTAAATGTGACGACATTGTTCGTAGCAACGATTCCATCTATTCGACAGTTACTGCCCTTTTCATGATCACAATCATGGACGATACGCTTGCCTTTATCTCCTACATATCGTTTCAAGTCCAGATTTATCCGTCTCACTAACTCACCTCCTTTTCATCTTAGTTTTATTTAGGCTGGTATAGGCAGAATCACGTCGGTTTCTCACGCGCGTGTCATACCATGAAGTCAAATATTACATATACACGTAATTATAATGTACGAAGTAAGTAATAAGTAATTATTTTTAAAGTACGAGAATTAATGACGTACGCGCACGCGCGTTATTCGTTACTTCTCAAATTCACTGCATGCGCTTTTACTGTACTTGACGATCGTAAATATTGGATTAAATGTAACTGGGCAGCACGTCATTTGCGAATTGTTTAATGTCTTCGATAACGGTGTCACGCGGGAACGCGATGTTACACACCCTTGCCCCTGATTGCTCTGCGTTCTCTACAATCTTGGCATACTCTTTAGCATCATACGGTGCCATGGCAACCAGTATGCCTCCGATGAACTCTAACTTGTCGAGCCTTCCCGCTTCCTCAGCTGCCTTAAGGACGGTTTCCTTGACTTGAGCAGCTTTCTGCATCAGCCATGGGGGGATAAAACAGTAATTTCCAAGTTTGCCAGTGAGGCGAAGCATTCTTTTCCCAGAGCTACCGAAGAGGAGTTTAGGGTATGGTTGCTGGACGGGTTTTGGCTCGAGCACGGCATTCTTGATGGTGTAGTACTGGCTCTCATGGTTGACCGAGTTCTCTGTCCAGAGGCGCGTCATGATGTCGAGGGCTTCCATGGTCTTATTGACCCTGGGCTTAGCGCCAAGCCACTTGCTATATCCGTCAAACTCGACGGTACTCCATCCGGCTCCGACGCCTAGAATGACGCGTCCTCCTGAGAGGTTGTCGAGGGTTGAGAGTCTTTTAGCGAGGACTCCTGGGTGGCGGAACGGTAGGGGAGTTACGAGCGTTCCTAGGTGTATGTTCTCTGTTTTTGCTGCCATGTATGTGAGGAATGTCCATGTCTCAAGGGTGACGTAGGGGCTCGACATTCTGTGGCTGATCTGGGTGCCCCACATGTAATGGTCTGGCATTAGTGCGCCGTGGAACCCGTATTGGTCGGCTGTGATGATTCCGTTCATGATGGATTCAGTGTTCTCGTGGAGGTTGCCGAGTCCGGTTAAGAAAAACTTCATGGGGTATGCGTAAGCTCGGTCACTGATAAATTTGCTCACATGCGTTTTTTGACCAATAGCTTAACAGACTAGCTATTTTAGCAAGAACATAAACTACGTACGTGTGAAATTGTATAACTAGTCTTTTAGTTCGATGCGATCGGGCTCTAGTGGCGCGTAGATCTCGATCATTGTGAATCCTTCATTGCCTGCGTGGATGATGTCGTGCCGATACGCGCGCGCGTATGGAAATGGACAATAGATGCCTGCATGTTAGGTTCAAATTTGATCAGCATCATGCCCATGTGGTTTGCGCCTATGGCGTCATTGATTAATCGGTGATTACGCGCGCGTATCAAGTAAACATTCTTATACTGTCAATGAGGACTGAACTACGGAAAAGGAATGGTGGAATGGTGTCGAATATATTCAAAAACCAGGAGAGCTTAGCTCCTGATTTTCCCATCGAGGCATATTGGGATACGTTACCTCATCGAACTCAGCAGATCCAGATGCTCAGGACTTTCTATGGTGATATCTTACAAAAACAGGGACAATCGTATTGCCGTCGTCTTCAGATCATTGGTCCTGCAGGGTCAGGGAAAACCTGCACACTGAAATTTTTTGGCACTGAATTTGAAAAACAAGCTCAAGAGCAGGGTATTGATGTTCGCCATATATACCTGAACTTGAAATTTGAGGGAGGCAAACGCGTTATCTTCTATCGGAACTTGTTAAATAAAGTCGAACCTCATTTAGTCTCAGCTAGCTTTAGTGCTGAAGAATTACTCCGTTCTCTCATCACCTACCTTCAGCGAGAACAGAAATATATTCTGCTGACTATTGATGAAATCGACTACTTTGTGAAGCGTTTTAAGAAACAAAGTATCGTCTATGATCTCACCCGATTGAATGAATTATCCGATAAGCCTAGTGGAATTGTTGGCGTGACGTTTCTTGCTCGGGAGAAAGGGTTTCATGACCTCTTGGATCCAGCGGAATTAAGCACTCTTGGACGTATTTATGTTGAATTCCGACCCTATTCTTCACGTCAGATCTTTGAGATCTTAGAGAAAAGGGCTACTGAAGCATTTCATCGAGGTACGTGTCCTGAAGAAACGCTCAGTTATATTGCAGATATCACGTCAAGTCGTAAAATCAATGGCGATTTACGGTATGCACTTGATCTCCTACTCTATTCTGGCATCTTAGCAGATAACCAAAGCGTCACGAAAGTTCAACCAGAGCATGTGCGGAAAGTCGTGAGTCAAGTGTCGCCATCATTAACCACTGAAGATGTACTCGGATTATCCTTTGCTGGGAAACTTGTATTACTTGGCGTGGTTCGATCTTTGACTAAGAATCGTCCCTATGTCTCGTTAACTGAGATTCGGGACAACGTCGATATCATCTGTGAAGAGTACGCACTACCTCCTTTCACTCAGCTCGAAGAAACCCTCCAAGACCTGTGGGATCGCCAGATCATTGATTTCAAATCGCTCCTTGAGATTGGCATCAGTGGCGCTCCAATTGAAGACTTACATGATTTTTTAAACCTCCTCCTGACGCGACTCGAGGCTGAGGTGAAAACATCACATTCCTGAAAGCAAGTGTTATGTATAGACGCTCTGAAAGATACGATACCTTATAAGACTAAATGTTAATGCGATATTATTATCTAGTGATTACTAAGCCGGGATGGCTGAGAGGATTAAAGCGCGGGCCTTGAGTATCCGAGAAAGCCCGTGGTCCCTTGTGGACCTCGAGGGTTCGAATCCCTCTCCCGGCGCCACTTTACAACTATTAGTGAAATCATCATGCATGAATGGGCATTAGCTGAAGCAGTTATCGGATCGGTTCAGAGATTTGCGAAGAATGAGGGCTTCTCGACGATAGATGAAGTAACGATCCGCGTTGGTGAATTGCAGAACGTAGATATTGAGATTTTTGAGTTCGCCATAAGTCAATTACGCCTCCCGATGCTTGAACACACAGTTTTTCGAGTCGAGGTTCAGCCTACACAACTACGATGTCGAGTTTGTACCGAGCAATGGAACCCTCATTCCAATACCTTAGCAGAAGATATTGCAGAGTCGGTGCATTTTGTACCTGAGGTGGCTCACGCGTATATGAAGTGCCCTCATTGTGGTAGCCCTGATTTTGAAGTGCTCAGTGGTCGCGGAGTATGGTTACAATCCATACGAGGTGAAAAAGCATGATGGATCCACGCATCGATATTATAGAAAACCGACTAACCATGATTCAACGCCTTGTGGCAATTGGGAGTGGTAAAGGAGGCGTGGGAAAAAGTATGGTTGCCTCAACAACTGCGCTAACACTCGCGCGTCAGGGGTATCGCGTTGGGTTATTTGATATCGATTTCACAAGTCCCTCCACCCATGTGATTCTTAATGTAGACGACCTTGTCCCAGAAGAAGAGAAAGGGCTTATTCCTCCCTTTGTACATGGGGTCCATTATATGTCGATAACTTATTTTTCTCGAAACGCGCCCACTCCGTTACGAGGTGTCGATGCATCAAATGCGTTAATCGAGTTACTTGCCATTACCC
>JAOZHK010000264.1 GCA_026014905.1 Candidatus Bathyarchaeota archaeon | reverse complement strand
GTTTAAAGATCGACTGGTTGTCCAGTGGCCAAAGACTGATCAACAGCGATCATAAGCCGTTGCATGTGATCCATTACCTTTGGTGTGAGCGAGCCATCTCTAGGAGGCTGAATAAATTCCCGATGATAAATTGCTCCCCTGGATCCTAAAATGGTCAGATCTATCTGCGGCAGCTTATGATCTAGAGCGCATGTCAGTAAGGCTGAGTAACCTGAGTCATATTCCAGACTGATAACCACCTGTCCTTGCGCTTGTTCCCCCATCGCATACACGCGCCAGATTGAAGCCGTGAGCCACCCATTCACATAATAGATCATTTCAGCTAAGTGATCTTTTATCGTTTCAACACGTTCAGCCACAGCCGCTGTACAACGAACGAACACTGGTTGACCCACGTGACCTTTGGCAAGATTGGTTTCAACAGCTCGATTTAAATCGATCCAATACTGCATAATTCTTCAGCCCTCTTTCTTGTCTGTGACATCTATGAAATGACTACTATTTATATCTCATAGCGCGTGCAATGCTGGAACCTACGCGCGCGCGTAGAAGAAAAAGCAAAAGGACACACGCACGTTGTTAAAAAAAGCCAGCGAGTTTTTATCAGTATATTTTTTTAGCTGTATCTGTTTTCTATAGCCACATTAGGAGATTAACTTTTGAATCCAATTGATGCCTTTAAGAAAGAGTGTATAATTAGCGGAAGAATCGCTCGAAATCGATTCTTGGCACAACCGTGCGAACATAATCATGCTCGCACTGATGGGTCCTTCAGTGATCCATTACTTGATTTTTATCGTCGAATGAAGGCAGGAAATTGGGGCGTAGTAGTAGTGGAAACAACTGCCACCTCCTCAAGGGAGAAGTGCAGGGAACGCGAACTTGTGTTAAGCGATGAAGCAAAAAACGAGGAATCATGGAAGAACTTTTTCAAAGAAATGAAAAAAACTGACCAAAGAAAAACTGAAGGAGACACCTTATGGGTTCTTCAAATCACAGCGGCGGGTCATAAGAATGTTTCTGGGTCACGAAGCGCGCATTTCACTGGTCAACGTGAATTTCCCAATGGACCTGTTTTATCAACAGACGAGATCGACGCGTATGTGGATGAATATGTTCACGCGACTCGTCTCGCGTATGAACGAGGGGCTGACGGCATTGATTTCAAACAGTGTCACGGTTATTTTGCAGGGGTCTTTCTGCGACCGAATAATCAACGCGAGGACGATTATGGTGGTAGCTTTGAACATCGGACCCGTTTTGTTGAAAAATATATGACACGTGCAAAAAAAGAGATCGGAGATAACAATTTTCTATGGACAACGCGGATCAATGGTTGGGATGGAGGTTTTCCTGGCGGCTTTGGTATGGCAGGGTCGACTGTGCTCGAGAGTATAGATACAAACCCACAAGCTTGGATTCGGGACATCACTGAAGTCGAGAGGTTTTATGGATTGCTCAATATGTTGGGTTTTGATTTAGTCAATGTGAGTGCGGGGATTTCAGTTCCAGCGGGTAGAATGAATCCCATGATTTCTCTTCATCCCAACTTTTTCATTTTGCAGGACTTGGCTTTACACGCAAAAAACTATTTTCGTCAAAGAAAAAGTAGAGTAGTTATTGCTAGTACGGGGTGGTCGGCCTTGGGACTGCATGCGTTTAATATTGGATCTTGTTAACTTGATCATGGAATTGACCTCATCGGATTTGGTCGTTGGCAGTTGTGTGAGCCATGGCTTCCGAAAAAAGTCATTGAAGCACCAACTGTGGATCTATTAGACTACCTTAAAGATAATGCGAACATATGCCTTGCTTGTAACAAATGTTATACTGGAGTACGTG
The DNA here is from genome assembly GCA_026014905.1 of Candidatus Bathyarchaeota archaeon. The sequence continues at coordinate 3,086 of JAOZHK010000264.1, read as the reverse complement.
GTACTGGTCCAGTAAAATGTGCTATTTATGAGTAAACTCAATTCAACCGTAGCTAGTCAAATTATATATCGAATCCTGGAATGAAAATATATTACATGCACGCATAAACACAATACGCGCACGCGTGAGGCATTTCGATTTGAAGTGTGGTTAGTAGGAGCTAATACGCGCGCGCTGTTCAGAAAGAATAATGGAAATTGCTTACGAAAAAGGATTGGAACAAATATCACCTCGCTTCACCTGCAACAGGTGTTGACGCGATTCTCGATCACATTATCACGCGCGCGCGTCAAACGACGGCAAAGACGACGAAAAAAATTGCTAAAGAACAATAGCTGACTAGCTTTGGGATTTGTATTAATGCGCGCGCGTGGATCAAAGATGCAAAACTTAAAACAGAAACCATCCGAAATACATGATAGTATCATTAATACAGCTTGTCTGTCAATGATAGAGAATGAAGGAGCTATCTCCCTTTGTCAGTAAAAGACATCCGATTTCGATTATTTCAATTAACCGATATTAATGCCATTCAATCGTTAATGAAAGAAACCATTTCAACGTGTTATGCCACGTTTCCACCGGCTTATCGTCAGCATTGGATGGACGATCATCATTCAGTGGATCAGATCCTTTCCGAAGCGATAGAAGGCTTGACCCTCGTGATCGAACATACAGGGAACATCATTGGTACAGGGAACATTAATAATACCAGGATTCAAAGCGTCATCATTCACCCTGACTTTCAACGACAAGGATATGGAACCGAGTTAATGCAGAGGCTCGAACACTATGCACGAAATAATAAAATCTCAGTGTTACAATTATCGGCATTAACGCCCTCTCGACCCTTTTTTACACAATTGAGGTATCAAACAATCAGTGAACACCAGTTTACAGCCCCGAATCTTCGACAATTTAAATATTTTATCATGGAAAAGCGTCTTGATTCTACAGGCAAGCTGGAATATCCTTCTTAAGGATGTAGAACTTCAGTATAAGTGAGAAATAGCCGATACTATCGGTAAACAATCTAGTCATTCACAAATCTTTAAGAACAAAAATGCGCGCGTTGCGGACTTGGGCTTGACAGATGATCTCTCAATCATAAGTTTTCATTGGACCCTGATTTATTGATAATGTGCCTTTTTTTCCGAGTCGTAATTGTGGATTACCTGCATACTGTGCGACATGGCCACCACGAATATCGATTTTGTCGCCGACATTCACGGTATCGATTTGGTGGTTCCATAAACTGAGGCGTATTGAGCCGGTATCATCCGTAATTTTAACGTTGGATACAAAAGCGGGGGCACCCCATCGTGTCCTGACCTGGCGTTTCCCAGGTTTTTCAACGACTTTCGCTCTGAGATTGACGTGCTGCATTCGAAATCGTAATTCGTCGATTGTGAGATATAGCTGTGAGGGGGCTTTTATAGGCTCGAGTTTGAATTCTTGGAAGTAGTGACGAAAACTGTCTGGTCTTGTTAAGACGGCAAGATCAATGGGAAATTGCGAGATCACGTGGTCATGCGTTAGTTGAAACATTCCTGACTGTGCATTACTATACCTGCAGGCGATTGTGTAACCTGTTTGCTGCGTCACTCCGTGTTTCCAGGCCTCAATGAAGGCATCAAGGAGCTCGTTGGGATCGAGTTGATATCGAGTTGCTAACCGCAAGATTGAATCACGCACCCGCAGTTCATTCGATCCTTTTCTACCCAATTATAAACACTTCATGCTAGTTGCTTTATGACTACTAGTTAGCGTCCAAGCGCGCGCTTCCAATTTTGCTATCTGAGTTGTAGAATTGGAGCATCAGCAAGGAAACCATGTTTCTTGAGCCAATCGACTTGGTTCCGTCGATAACGATACACGATATCTCCACGTTTATCGGATTGAAAATCCCACGGCGATACAATGACGATATCATTCACGCGTACCCAGACCCTCCGCTTCATTTTCCCTCGGATTCGCGCCAGTCGCGTTAAACCATCAAAGCATCGAACGAGGAATCGCTCGGCGCCTAGCACTTTGTCAACTGCCCCTAACACTTCATACTTCACATTCGGAATGCGTGGTCTAATATCGGATTCACTCAGTACTTTCCTTTTACCCATCTATTTTAGCCTCAAGAGAAAAAGCATTCAATAGTCCGCTGAGAAAACGTCAACAAAACATAAGAAAACTTTTCCTTGTTATAGACTATCTTTGTTATAAAGGCTATGTAACGCGCCTGTAACAGACGTAGCATGATCGCTGGGAAGTACCTGAATGTTAACATAGCTGACTAATCTACTGTATAATACTAATTCATCATCAACAGGAATGAATCAATGCGCGTGCGTCCCCCTATAAAAATGTGGTGGGCCGGGAGAGATTTGCACCCCATCACCGTTGGCGATATCTCCCGCATATCCCCTTTTTTTAATGATCTCGCGCAGGCTGTGGGTATTCATAACCAGACATGAAGTACCGCAGCATCAATACTCCATGAATCCGGTGTGTTGTCATTAGTTTCGGAACTACCTGTGAAGCGTATAGTGAATATTGAACCGGTTAAGTAGGATGTCACAGTCGCATTATTCCAACCGGAGGTTAGACTGGTAAATATGTTCTGCCACCCTGCACCTGTCCACACATCAATTTGCAGTGCTTCGGATATGAATGGTACGTCAGTAGTGAAGGCATAGCTTCCAAAGGCGCTGCCGTCGCTAGCATCAGGGCCCTCATCATTAAAACTGTTGTTGAGTCGGAAGTAGGATCGTAGCCCGGATTCCGATCCCGTTAATGTGATGTTATAATCGCTTTGTAGCTCTGCAAGGCTTCGCGTAATATTCCAGTACTGTAGTTCATCGCCATGTCCATCGACCGGTTCATTTCCCCCTACACCATTCAAAAACCGATTTTCGGTCGGTAGTGGCGTGGTGCCTGTCCACGTGCCACTAAGACTATTTACATCAAGGGTTGGCGCATTGCTCTGATCGCCAATATACAGAAACAGATTATTCGCCGTTTCATCCCAGACAATAGCGATGAAATACCACTGATTTGCAGTAAATGCAGTCGCACTGGTCATCGAACCT
>JAOZHK010000235.1 GCA_026014905.1 Candidatus Bathyarchaeota archaeon | reverse complement strand
CGTCTTGTGGCGTCAAATTGTCGCGTATCGTCGTGCGGGCGTCGATGAATGTTTTTGCTAGTCTTTTCGCAGCGTCTCCCGTTACGCGCATATGTTCATTGTTGGCGTTAAAATGAAATCCTCCAAGGAATATCGGTACAAGGTATTCCAACTTTGTTAAAAATTTGTGTCCAAGCTGGACTTGTTTTTCAAAGAAGATTTTACCCTCATCAGTGAGAGTATACCGTTTCAACCCACTATCTCCAGAGGATGACTCGGTTGTGCAACCTCTTTCTTGTAATCTCGCTAATAGCGGATAGATTGATCCAGGGCTTGGTTTCCAGAATCCCCGTGTTTCTTGATCAATTACTTCGACAATCTCCGCTCCGGACATAACTTTTTCCGATAGTAATTTTAAAACGAGGAATTGGAGAAGTCCTCGTGGGACACCTGAGGTTTGCTTCATTCTTCGCTCTGGCACTCCTTAGTCAGAAATATCGCTGGAGATATCGCTAGCGACATTTAAATCTTATGAATTCTGCATACTAAGCGTATCTTTAAGCTAAAGTAGAATCATGATTATGCATACAAGCGAACAGGAATACAACGCAATGGACGACAAATGGACAACGGATGATATGCCAGATCTGACCAGGAAAGTCATTGTCGTCACAGGCAGTAATAGTGGCATTGGGTTTGAAGCTGCCAAAGAATTTGCACGAAAAGGCGCACATACAATTTTAGCCTGTCGCAACAGAGATAAAGCTCAAGTTGCACAAGACATTATCCACGCATCGATTCCTAATGCCAATGCAGAAATCATGTGCTTGGATCTTGCCAACCTTGGTTCTATACATGGATTTGCACGCGAATTCCACGAACGTTTTACACGATTAGATGTCCTAGTAAATAATGCCGGAATTATGATGGCGCCCTATAAGATAACTGTTGACGGATTTGAAAACCATTTCGCGACTAATCACTTAGGGCATTTTGCACTCACTGGACTATTGCTTGATGTACTTCTCACAACCCCTGGTTCCCGCGTCGTTAACGTAAGCAGTAGTGGACATCGGATGGGTCGCATGGATTTTAGCAATTTAATGTTTGAAACAGCAGGGAGTTATTCCCCAATGCGCGCTTATGCTCGGTCAAAATTAGCCAATCTTTTGTTCACGTACGGACTGCAACGGCGATATAACACCATGGGTATCGACGCTATCGCTGTTGCCGCTCATCCTGGTATGTCAAATACACGGCTTGGCAGATATCTCGAAACGAGATGGTACTTTAAAATAATGATTCCCTTGATGAGCTGGATGATGCAGAGTGCAGCGATGGGCGCGTTACCGATACTTCGCGCATCTGTCGACCCTAACGTTAAAGGATGCGATTACTATGGACCTGGCGGATTTCTTAAAATGCGAGGTTACCCTGTCAGTATGCGATCCAACAACGCATCTTATAACGAAGACGATGCTCAAGAATTATGGACCATCTCGGAACAGTTAACAAACGTACGATACACTCAATTAATGAATTCATAGAAACTGGGTGATTAGCGTTGAAATAGAGATGACTCGCGCACACGATTAGGAAATACAAGAGGTTATTAAGGCGTTTACCACTGCAATATCGAGGAAACCCTGAGGTGACGATGTGGTAACTATAACTGAAAAAATCCTTTCTGCACACTGTGGAAAACCTGTTGAACCAGGAGATTATATTAATGCTAACTTGGATCTGATTATGGCAAACGATATTACTGCACCTATTGCGATAAACGAAATGCAGAAGCACGGAATAATGAAGGTTTTTGATCCTACAAAGATCGTGCTCGTTGCCGATCATATGATTCCAAACAAAGACATTAAAGCGGCTACTCTTTGTAAAACCATGCGAGAATTTGCGAATAAACATAATCTAATACATTATGAAGTGGGTAGAGGGGGAATTGAACATGCCTTATTACCGCAAGAAGGGTTGGTTCGACCAGGCATGTTGATTATTGGAGCAGATTCTCATACCTGTACGTATGGAGCTTTAAGCGCTTTCTCAACAGGTGTTGGTTCAACTGATGTTGCAGCAGCTATGGCGACGGGGAAATTATGGTTTAAAGTTCCAGAATCTATGAAATTTATTTTTACTGGAAAGATTGGAAATGCCGTTATGGGTAAAGACCTAATACTCTATCTAATCGGGCAAATAGGAGTAGATGGAGCATTATACAGATCAATGGAATTTACTGGCGACTCGATCCATGCGCTCTCTATTGATGGAAGATTATCAATGTGTAACATGGCTATCGAGGCCGGAGGTAAAAACGGGATTATCGAGGCGGATGACAAAACCATTCAATATATCCAAAAAAGAACTACACACGACTTTAAAATTTTCAAGAGCGACACAGATTCAAATTACTTCAAAATACTTGAGTTTGATACTACCACCATTGAACCTCAAGTTGCCTTACCGCATTCACCAGCCAATGCTACTCCAGTGTCAGAAATTCAGAGCATCGACATTCAACAATCGGTTATTGGATCTTGTACAAACGGGAAAATGGAGGACTTGAGAGTTGCTGCAAAAATATTAAAGGGAAATCATGTTAGCCCGGATGTCCGATGCATCATTATTCCAGCCACTCAGAAACTGTATCTTCAAGCGTTGAATGAGGGGTTAATTACCACCTTTATTAAATCAGATTGTGTCGTTTCAACACCCACATGTGGACCGTGTTTGGGCATGCATATGGGAGTATTAGCAAAAGGGGAAAAAGCTATTGCAACAACCAATAGAAATTTTGTGGGACGAATGGGTGACCCTGGATCAGAGGTTTATTTATCTAATCCAGCGACCGCCGCAGCATCAGCAATCGAAGGAAAGATCACAGACCCAAGAGGTTATTTAACATGAACGGACGAGTGTTACTCTACGGCAAAGACCATATCAATACCGATGAAATTATTCCTGCCAGATATCTGAATACTACAGATGAGAAAGAACTCGCTAATCATGCAATGGAAGATATCGATACAAATTTTGTGGATAACGTTAAACCCGGCGACATCATTGTTGCCGGCAATGATTTTGGATGTGGCTCATCACGAGAACATGCTGTATTAGCATTGAGAGGAGCTGGAATCCAAGCAGTGATCGCAAAAAGCTTTGCACGAATTTTCTTTAGGAATTCAATAAATAACGGGTTCCTTGCTATTCAAGCGGATCTTGCTGACGAGGTGGAAGAGGGGGATATCCTTGAAATTAATGTTTCCAGTGGAACAATCACGAACTTGACTCAAAATCGAAAATATTCTTTCAACCCATTACCTGAATTTTTGATGGAAATCATCAATTCAGGCGGATTATTGAAAAATTTATCCCAGAAAAAGGCTAGTTAACTCATATAAACCAGATTTGTACATACCTACTTACTCGCTAGTGAAAATGACTCGAAGTCAAGGCAAGAGTTAGCTCTCTTTCTGTTTCTTTCATCAATCCCTTATAGAATATTTAGAAAGATTTTGAGTGCGTATGACTAACTCCAAAGATACTCGTGGAGACATGAGGAGTTTTGGAATACAAGAACACTCCCATTGGGAATACCTCGTCTCCCATTGATTCCAGAATAGCCTAGAATCAAATGCTCTTATACTCTGTCAAATCCCTGTCTACCTCGAGTGATATCATTGAGAAATAACAGAGCTAAGAACCTATCGTTATCAACATGTTCAAACGCGCGCGCGTACTAGCATTTAACTGGCTTCTTCGCGAAGAATGCAGCTATCATTCCTATCGCGGGGAATAAAAGTGAGAGTAGTAAGATCTCTTGATAACCTCCAAAAATATCAAACGCGACACCAAATGGGAGTGGCCCCATTGCCGAGCTGATGACACTCACCATCATCGTTACTCCTCGAATGCTACCAAGCGACCGGCGTCCATAATAATAGGGCCAAATCACGCCACTAACGATGATTTGAAACCCCAACATCACAGCTGTAACTGCACCATAAATTAATGTAGTTGTCATTCCGTTCGCAACATATAAGATACATATCCCAAATAGGAGTAACCCCTGAGTCATTACCATCAGTATACGGGGATTAATACGATCTACCACCAGACCTGCGAGGAACACCATGGGTAATCGAACGAGTGCTTGGGCACTTAAAATCATGGCCGCTATCTCCACGGATAACCCGATTTGAGCCATAATTGAGATATGATGAAAGGTCAGAGCTGTTAAGATCGCTGAAGGTGTCGCACTACAGAACAGGAGTAGCCAGAATGCCCGCGTCTCGAGTGCTTCACGCAACGACCACCAGCCTTCCTCTTTCAACCTCATACCAGTATTATGTGTCGACTCAACTGGTGTGACGGTGTCTGGAACTAATCCCACGTCCTCAGGTCGATCACGAATCAAGATGATAGTCATCGGCATCATGACCAATCCTAATAAAAGCGCCCAGATTCGCCATCCAGCCGGCCACCCCAATGATTGAATTAACCAAGTATTCACAGGAGGTAGTAACGCGGAGCTGAGGACGCCTCCGATCGAGACTACGCTTAGCACAAATCCTCTACGTCGAACAAACCATTGTAATGGCAGTGTCGTACTAGACAGCCCCATCGACCCTTGACCACATAATCTAATCAGAAAAAACCCCACGAGTAACATCACCGGATCAAAAACAATACTCATCCACACACAAGCCAAGCTAAGAGCAACTACTACGATACTTGTCATAACTCGATGCCCTTTTCGATCAAATAAATTCCCAATCAAACCCATCATAAGCCCTGCTGTAAGGGTACCCAACGAGTACATCGTGGAAACCATCGATCGACTCCATCCATATTGTTGAATATAGGAGTCAATAAACGTTGAAACCGAATAGGTTTGACCAGGACCAGAGAAGAACCGCGTGAATGCGGAAACAATTACTATTATCCAGCCATAGAACAAGGATGAATTAATTGGTAAGGTGCTCTTCGAAATAATCTTAGTTAAGCGCATAATCTTATCACTTATCACTAGGCTGTATGAGCGGAAGGGATAGCATTGCATAACATAATAACTTTACCCAGAGCACGCGCGTGCGAGCGCACGATAACTTTACAGGCGAGAAATATAGCTGATTAGCAGCAGCTTAATTTGTATAACTCGAATGGAATGGAGAAAAGAACGTTCCTTGTCTAAAACAATTGGTATTATTGGAGGCTTGAGCCCTGAATCAACAATTCTGTATTACCAATTTATCACACGACGCTATTATGAACAATTTCAGAATCATGAATACCCTGAAATCATCATCTATAGTGTAAATTTTCAAAAATACATCGATTGGGCTTATCAAGAACAATGGCAAGATGTAATCACAGATCTCACAAATATTCTGTTTAACCTTCGTTCTGCAGGGGCTGACTTCGCGATTATCGCATGTAATACAGTTCATGTGGTCTTTGAGCAAATTTACCAACATTCACCGATCCCTATACTCAGTATTATCGACGCAACAGCTGAAGCCATTCAAGCACAACATATTGAAAAAGTGGGCTTATTAGGCACTCAATTCACGATGGAACAGCCGTTTTATCGCGAAAGACTCACAAAATTTGGCATATCAACAGTAATTCCCGATCAATCACAACGAGAATTTTTAGATACCATAATACTCGATGAGTTATCGCAAGGAATTATCAACCCATTAACGCGTAGAAAAGTCCTGGTCATTATAGATTCCCTCATCAGCCAGGGCGCAACCGGAATAGTTTTAGGGTGTACAGAGATTCCATTATTGATTACTCATCACGAATCTATCAGCCTCTTCGATACAGCCTCAATTCACACTGAAAAAGCCCTCCAATACGCTCTGAAAGAAGCCATCTAGCTGGCTAAACGATTCTAATGAGGCAGCGCATGTGTTTTGCGTGTACTCACCAATTAGCTTGCTAATTTCTTCAAGCGTATAAAGAGGAAATGAGGACGGGTTGTAAGACGACGAAACGCAGCAGGATTTTTAGATTGAGCTTCTGAGAGTGGAGACGGTTCACGAAGTGCATCGATATAAAATCCAGAATCATGAAACACAGCAAACATATCAGCTAACGGACGGTGATAATAACTAATGGGATATGTTTTACCACTAATTGTCCATGTTTCTTCATAAAGCTCAGTAGTAAAATAATTCGGTCGGTCATGCCAATACCAATCTGCGTGAGGGTGATGAGTAGAGATCACGATCTCACCTTTATCCGCAAGAATTCGGTCAAACTCGCGAAACACTGGTAGCCAGTCATGGATATAATGTAAGACAAGCGACGCAACTATGATATCCATTGATGCCGGGTCAAGGAAGTCCAAGGGTTTGGAAATATCTGCAGTAATAATGTGAGCCTGTGAACCAATACGCTGTTGAGTGTAATGGGTCATCACTTGACTAATGTCGATGGCAGTCACATGCGCATTTTGAGCAACCAGCCATTCTGTGAGAGATCCGCCTGCACAACCAAGCTCTAAGACACGCTTATCGTGAAGATTACTCAGTAAAGCCTTGACGTTGGGACGTTCATAATAAACATTATAGAACGAGGTTTCACTTTTTTGGACATAAGCTGCACCCATTGCGTCATATTGAGTCCCCGAAGCATGAAGCATAAGTAAGCATGGAAACACTTATTGAAAAATGCTTTGAGACAACACGCTAGCTAGCTAGCAGATATTACCCCACTACACACACGCGCATCCTGGAATAATGCTTCCAATGGCAAAAACATTGTGCCCGGTCTTCTCAGCTTGAACAGGAACTCCATTTGCTACTTCAATTATTTTTTTAAAGAGACGGGTGCCGCAGGTCTCCAAGCTTTCAATTCCATACATTACAGGGCTTGCATCGAAATCAATGATGTCGGAAAGATTATCAGCAGTACTACGGGTTGCAGTAATTTTAATCACTGGAGCAAGTGGTGAACCTATGGGATTTCCTTTACCCGTTGTAAAGGCGAGAATTTGGGCTCCACTCGCGAGCATATCTGTTGAACTACACACTCCGATTCCTTTACTAGTATTCATGACCCATAGCCCCTTCCCACAGATTTGTTCAGCGGGGCTAAGTATTCCTTGAATAGCGGTTGTACCTCCTTTGCGGATCCCTCCAAGAGACTTTTCTACGAGTGTTGTGATACCTCCCGCGATATTACCTGGTGTGGGATTGGCTTCCGTGATACTCTTCCCCAATCGCTGGTAATACCGTTCGAGAACATCAGTTATTTCAAGTAGCTGATTACCTATAGATTGGGATACGGCACGCTTGGCCAAAAGCCCTGCCGCACCGTACAGGCTTCCGGTTTCGCCAAGTATAACCGTCCCGCCTTTCGCTATTAATTGGTCAGCCGCTATCCCAAGTACTGGGTTTGATATTAACCCTGATCCTGTGTCAGTACTCCCACATTGAGTAGCTAACACCAGTTCACTAATATTTCCCCTCTCACGTTGCAAATGACTGGTTTCTTTCATCATTTTCGTAACGAGGGAAATACCCGTCTTTACCGTTTTGATGTTTCCGCCACATTCATGAATCGTTACGTATTGAACAGGCTTTCCGGCGTCTAAAGATACTAATGACGCCGCATCGATCTGTTCACATCCTAAGCCAATAATTAGGACTGCTCCGATATTAGGATGTGTAATGATGCCTTGTAATACGCGCCTAACGTGATCTCGGTCAAATCCAAGTTGCCCACAACCGCCCTCGTGGGTGAAAGCGTGTGCTCCAGTCTTATCTGCGATTTTTCTAGTTACTGAATTACTACATAACACTGTCGAGATTACTGCAGTATAGTTACGTACTCCGATTCGATTGTCGGCTCGTCGATATCCTAAAAATGAAGAGTCAGTATTCATTGTTTTCGAATCTCATTTACAATATCTTTGACATTATGGACATGGACATGATCGCCTTGGCGAATGAGAATGGTGGCTCGCCCAATTGGTTCACCATACTTTATGACGTAATCATCCTGGAAAATGTCAATTAACGCAAATTTATGACCGTAGCCGATATCATCGTGCAATATAATATCTTCTACGTGAGTTGTGATAGTCTCTCCTTTGTTTAGATCGGTGATAGCCGTTGCGACATTATCTCGTGAATCGATAACGATGTGTCGCTGTTTTGGGCTCATAGCACTATTCAGATACTTGTGAGCTAATAGGTATTACGCGCGCGTAAAATATCGTTTATCTCAACTACCATTCAAATTTGGGCTTCGCGAGAGTCTGCCAGCAGGATCGGCAGATGGGACGCTGTTCCTCATGATATTGAATGTAGACCTGAATGTCATGACGATGACACTTTGTATTCCAGGGGTTTTTGCATTGTTCTCGATTGAACATAGTAGTTTTACCATAGGTGTTGTACTTGTAGCTCGAATAGGTGGGATTGGCGAGGGAGCGAGATTCATGTCAACGAGGGAAAAACTGTGA
>JAOZHK010000234.1 GCA_026014905.1 Candidatus Bathyarchaeota archaeon | reverse complement strand
TGTCTTGTTGTTCTTGGCAATTAAATGACAGCACTGTACACAAGCGTATAGGCGCGCGCGCTGGAGACGTTCCTGGTTGACATCCATCAGACAGAGGTTACTATTCTGTAACTCTGGATATGACAGAATATCTGTAATCAATCGTCGAGCAAAAACGTGACTGCCCGCGCCAATGATCGCAATTTTCACCATTTCACTGGGTCCTCAGACGCATGGGCGTTCAGGCTGTTCCTGCGATTGCTTAATCCGTTAGCTGAGCCCAATTTTTACAGATTTCAACACCTGCTAACGCGGTTTTAGCGTATCCATCCACTCCTGATTCTTGGGCGAAGGCTTCAGTAACGGTGGCGCCACCAACAATTACTCTGACTTTATCTCGTAACGACGCTGATGTGAGTTGTGCAACGATGATCGGGAATTGCTCGAGATTGGTGGTCAGAAGCGCGGAAAGGCCTAGGATGATGGGTCGATGTTCTCGTACGGCATCGACGATCTTTTCTGCAGAAATATCAACGCCAAGATCGATGACATTGAAACCTGCTGTAGCTAATAGGGTGACGAAGATGTTTTTACCGATATCATGGATATCTCCTGCGACGGTGGCCACAACCACATCTCCAAGTTTTGAACTGCTTTCTCCGGTTAGGTATGGTTGGAGAACTTCTATCGCTTCTTTCATCGTTTCCCCTCCAATGATGAGTTCGGTCACAAAGTATTCACCCGTTTCATATTTTTTTCCGATGACTTCCATGGCTTCACTCATGATGTCGACGAGTTTATTCGCAGGAATCCCTGCTTCTACAGCTTGAAGGACAGTTGTTTTCACTGCGTCAACGTCAAAGCTGATGATTTCTTCACGGATTTTGGTAAAATATTTTTTTTGTTCACTCAATCTTATTCAACCACCTATAATTTGGCATTAAACTCCTGTACAATTTGATCAATGAATCGGATTCGTCGGATATCTCCATTGGCCGGGAGTAAATCCGAAATCCCTAGAATGAGTCGTGGATGGAATAGTTTCAATACCCGTTGCACATGTTTCTCGAGGCTGGTGAGGGTAGACCATGGACACATGAGGACTGCTGGGATGCCATCGCGGAGAAACATATCTCCTAGTCCCTTTTTGATCTCTGCGAGGGTTACATCGCCTTGAGGGAGGGGTGTGACGCATTCTAAGCCATCTAAATGGGTGTCTTTAGCGAGGGGTAATAGTTGTTTGATGTATCCATCCCAATGGGATGTACCGTACATGCCCATTTTATGTACTTGAGCCATTGCTCGCTGATAAAAGGGAATGACATATTTCTTGAATAGCGGCGGGGTGCACATGTCATGATGCATGTTGTCTCCGAAACTGATTTCAACAATCGGCTTTCCTTGGCACACGTTAAGCATCTTGAAGAATTCCTCCTCAAGGAGTTGTAACAGTTCCTCCATCTCTTTCGGATGTCGCCATAACATCACAACTGTTCGTTGGAAACCCATTAGCCGCACGATCAGCCACATGAGGGGTGAATGCTGTAACTGTAATCGAAGAGGGAGGGTTTCTTGGTATCGAGTCATCCCCCATTCGAAGCGTCGCTGATTCCACAAATATTGTCGATCTTGCAAGACGTATTTGAAGACCTCGATATCTTTGACATCTTTCAGAAAATATTCGGAGTTGTACAATGATGTTCCATGTTCTGTTCGACGCTGAATTTGCCGAATGGCTCCCTTGGGGGTTCGATACTCCGTAATAATATAGTCGCTCTCATCCGCTTCATAATACAGTCCTTGCGCTTGACGAATCCATACCTCAACTTCGTCGCTTTCTTTCACTGTTAATGGAAGATATCCCCCTAAATCTGAGCCTGAGCCTCCCGGACACCAGACTTCCCGAGGTGCAACATTCAAGGATTGATAGATTTCATCAAGAAATTGTCCCTGATACTTCTTGGGCAGCGTCCCCGTCACTAAATTGACATCATACCAGTGTTTAATCCGGGGTTGAAAGACCACAGGTTGCTCTGCTCGTCCTTCATATACTGCCATCATCCTATCAAATAGTTGGTTCATAGATGTTTCCCCAAAAATTGTATGATAAAAAATACGTTTTCTTGGTTTATATAAGGTTTATACAAAAGCCTACTTTCGTATTAAAAAATGATGTCTTGGATTGAAGACTTATAACAAAGAAATAGGAACGTTACGTTTTATTGGAGCTAGCTAGCCTTTTTCCTATCGAAAACCCCTGTCCTATTGTAGAGCCTAGTCCATAGTAACGACGATTGCTTGGTTCGAAGATAATGGGCTTCACTTTCGCAATGTCCGGAAGCCCGTCTTCAGTAAGCACCGAGAAGTCCGATTTGACATCCATGATTTCTCCGACAAATTGTGTATGCAATCCCAGTTCAACAATTTTCAGCACGTTACACTCTAAAACTAATGGAACTTCATCGATGTAGGGTGCATCAACGATGCTGCTCTTCACGGGCGTGAACCCACACGTAACAAACTTATCCACATCCCTCCCAGACGCGATGCCACAGTAGTCAGCTTCCATGACATAGTTCTCCGAGGGAATGTTCACCGTATATGCTCGTCGATTCATGATGTTACCGTGAGTATATGTTGCTTTTCGAAGCGCGACGTAGATACAGGGAGGTCGGGAACAGCAGATCCCTCCCCATGCTGCTGTCATGATATTGGGGGTTCCTTCTCGATTATAGGTTCCTACAACCCAGGTGGGCGTCGGGAACGCAATAGTTCGTGATCCAATGGATTGTTTCACACGTAATCCTCCTATCACATGTCTAGAAAGGAATGTGCCTGTTATTGAAGCTTTATGGAAGGTTGTGTTTGTGTCCATAGTTAGGACTGAAGACTTCCACAAAAAGAATAAGAAAAGGGGAAATTATGCGCGCGGGCGTGTATTTCTTTACTGGAATAATTAATTTCTCTATCTTCCACGTTGTGAAACACAAATCTTAACTAAAGTGACACATTATTCAAGGTGACCTCGAATGAAGCTGAAGATGAACCTGGTAAAGGACCTGAAAAATATTAAAGGAAAGACGTTGATCTGTGGGCTCCCTGGAATCGCTTACATTGGTAAATTAAGTATAGATTACCTCATTCAGCAATTTCATGCTGAACTTGTGGGCGAGATCTATTCCCAATACTTCGCCCCCTATGTCCTCGTCAATAAAGATGGTCTAGTAGAATTACTTCAAAATGAATTGTATTCAGTGCCTGATGGACCTGCAGACTCTGTCTTGTTTTATACTGGCAATGCGCAGGCGATCTCACCGGAGGGCCAATACTATTTAGTAAATGAGATCCTTGATCTTGCCAAGCAATGTGGTGTTCAGCGAATTTATGCTATTGCTGCTTTTCTTACGGATAAGGCCTTTGAGACGCCACGTGTCTATGGCACTACAACTCATGCCTCGTTCCTTGAAGAACTCGAACAACATGGCGTACTCCCAATGAAAAATGGCAGCATTAGTGGAATGAATGGTTTAATCTATGGGCTGGCTCAAATACATCAGATGGAAGGAGCGTGTCTCTTAGGTGAAACCCTCGGATATAAAACAGCGACCGGGCAATATCTCGTTGATTCAAAAGCGGTTCAAGCTGTACTAGACGTACTAACCACCATTCTAGGCGTCAGTGTTGATATGGCGCCATTACAGGAACAGATCAAAGAAATGGATGCACTTATTTCGCGAATGACAGCCATCGAGCGACAAGTCATGGAAGAAATGCGTCGAGTTAGTGGTCGTGACCCTTCACGATATATCACTTGAGAGGCAATGTCGTTGGAGCAGACATGGATTGAGCTGCAAGAACACCCCGATATCCTCCCCACAATTGCAGTCGTTGGGTCCCCTGGGCTTCGATCCATTGGAAAACTAGTCACAGATAAACTAATACAACAATATGACGCTAAACTCATCGGTCAACTATTCTCTACCCATTTTCCGATTCAATATCAAACAAAACCAGCCTACGCTTCGCAACCCCATCTCCCGGGTATAGGCGGCGTTCACATAGATGATGGACGTCCCGTATTACCCAGTGTCAATTTTTATTACGCGAAGTCACCACCCCTTCTTATAATTGATGGATATCACCCAAACTTTGATGGTCAATACGAAGTGGGTGACAAAGTCTTAGAGTTATGTCAGAAACTTGCGGTCAAGAGAATCATTGTTGTCGCCGGTTATGGTTTGAAAGGTGACACTGTATGTATTGCAGCGACAACTCAACCGCTTTTATCTGAACTCCAGGACCACTTTGATCTTAATATTGGTTATGAAGGTCCATTTTACGGCTTTTCTGGGATGATTTTTGGTCTTGCAAAAACCAGAGGCTTCGATGCGATAACCCTTTTCGGACAAACGTCTCCAGACTCGGAAGCCCCAGAAAAACCCGATGAGTCCGCAGCCCAATCGGTTCTCAAAGTTTTACGCCCAATGCTTGGCAATCTGTCCATTGACTAAGACGCATGTGAACTGTATTACGCTGTAAATAATCAGAGATTTTTTATGTCGGATCCTTAACAAAGGTATAATTACTAGTAAACTGGAGTCAGGAGATGGATATTTATGGAAAAAAATTTAGATTTTCGCAGCGACACAGTCACATTCCCAACCCCCGAAATGCGAACAGCGATAGCAGAAGCAAAACTGGGAGATGATGTTTACGGTGAAGACCCCACCGTGAATGAACTGGAGCGACTTGCTGCGGATATGCTTGGAAAAGAAGCAGGACTCTTTGTCACCAGCGGCACTCAGGGGAACGCGGTATCTGTACTCGCACAGACCAATCGTGGTGATGAAATCCTCTTAGAAGCGAACAGTCACATCTACCTGAACGAGGTGGGTGGACTCGCCGTTATTGGAAGCTTAATGCCTAAACCCATCCCTGGAGACTTAGGTTGGATTAAACCAGAAGACATTCGAGGAGCACTCCGACCGAAAAATATCCATTATCCTGAATCGACTTTGCTATGCATCGAAAACACTCATAATACCTCTGGAGGCATTCCACTTACGGTTGAACAGCTTAAAGCCGATTGGGATGTCGCTCAAGAACTTGGCTTAGCTGTTCACTTAGATGGCGCCCGTATTTTTAACGCAGCTGTCGCCTTAAATGTAGATGTCAAAGACTTGAGCCAATACGCAGATACCGTACAGTTGTGTCTTTCGAAAGGATTAGCAGCCCCTGTTGGTTCAGTTGTTGTGGGAACCCATGATACGATTATTAAAGCCCGAAAATATCGGAAGATGTTA
>JAOZHK010000230.1 GCA_026014905.1 Candidatus Bathyarchaeota archaeon | reverse complement strand
AAAAACAGACGATTGAGACTTTGATTAACGAAGAGGCTTTGTTATTTACAAAATTCTTGAGAAATGAAAGAAAAACTTGGTCCCCAAGACTTAATTAAGCGCACGCTCAACTAACTCGCTATTCGTTTTATCGGTGGCAGGGTTAAGGAGTAATAATCGATGACGCGACGAATAGCGGCCTCCACAAACGCCTCTCTACTCTCGTAGCCAAAACGCTTAACAAGTATATCCACGTGTCTTAAAAGCTCCAGGGGAACCTTCACCATACAATCCAAACGATCATCCAAATAGTCATCCCTCGAAACCTGTTACATCTTTATGTATTCTCGGCATAGATAGACTAACCAGCTTGGATAATGCCCTCCAAGGATTTCATGTGATACGATAAAGCGTTTCTCCCCTTATCTGTGATGTGGTATCTTTTCGAGCTCTTCCTTTTCTCTTCTCTAATGAAGTCTCTGTTGATTAGAGTTTCAAGTACACTACTTAGGGCTGTCCAAGATAAGTTTGTTTCATACATTATCCTTGTCGGTTTATCTATTCCTTTATCAATCGCTTCAAGAGCATCGAAGTAAATTTCAAGTATGGATCGTCTAACCACATTCAGCCTCTCCTTTTCCAGTTTAAAACCGTTTGTATTAATGACTCTTATGAAGCATTGGACTAGATTAGAACTCCAAAAAACAGGTACTATCGTAGCGCGCGCACTATTATTTCGTAAATATGTTTAGATGTGATTAATAAATAGGTTGTAACCACACGTAGTCAGTTTGGGTTTGGGGATTAAAATTTAGTCTTAATTATGCATATACGTTATCAAGTCGATCGATCGATTCATATTATTAAAATTTAAAAGTTTGAAGGAGAATCGAAATGGAGTCACAAAAAACTTCAAAACTCAAGAGAGAACCAAACCGCATATGCGGGTGCATGGTTGAGAAATTGTGTGTGGAATAAGTATGAACATCAACCCGCTAGTAACAAAACAGGCTCAAATACTCGTAAACTACTCGGTCGAGGTCAAGAAAGGGGAGAAAGTAGCTATTGTAGGCACCAGCGACTCGGAATCCTTGATACGGGAGATCTACAAAGCAGTCCTACTTGCCGGTGGTTACCCCAACCTCCACATGAGTTTCTCTGACCAGAACTATGTACTGCACAAGTATTCAAAGGACTTTCAACTGGATTATACCAATGAATTAATGCTATGGGAAGCCCAGAATACCGATGTCGCCATTCAACTTTTACCCAACTCTAATCCCTATGAGCTCACAACTATTGACCCGGCAGCTAAACAGCGCATGGCAAGAGCTGCTTCTCCCATAATGGAGGCGTTCTTTAAACGGGTAGGAAAAGGAAAAATGAGGTGGGTAGCTTCTATGTGTCCTACCGATGCACTGGCACAGGAAGCGAAGATGCCCTTTGAGGAATATGCAGGATTTGCGTATGCTGCCATGAAGTTATATGATGAAGATCCTGTAAAGCTGTGGAAAGAAATGCATGAGCGCCAAGAGAAAATATGCAGTTACTTGAGTAATGTGGAAGAAATGCGGTATATGGGGCTAGACACTAACCTGAGTTTTTCAGTGAAAGGTAGGCGCTGGGTAAATTGTTCAGGGAAACTCAATTTCCCTGATGGGGAAGTGTATACCGCACCAAGAGAAGATTCCGTTGAGGGCACCATTCGCTTCACTTATCCCGGCATCTTTATGGGTGAAGAAATTCAGGATGTCTTCCTACGCTTTGAAAAAGGAAAAGTAATCGAAGCGCAGGCAGCGAAAGGACAGGAGTTGTTGAACACCATTCTGGACACAGATGGAGGCTCCCGCTATGTTGGAGAAATCGCTATCGGCACGAATGACAACATTACCCAATTCACCAAGAATATGCTGTTTGACGAGAAGATGGGAGGCACCATTCACTTAGCGCTTGGCATGGGTTATCCTGAGAGTGGGAGCAAAAACCAGTCTGCCATCCATTGGGATCTACTCAAAGATATGAAGGAGAGAGGACAGATTTTAGCTGACAGCAAGACAATATACGAAAATGGAGAGTTTCTTATCGCACGCGCGCCCAGCGACACATAACATGTGAGCACGCTATTCGCGCATAGAGTGATTCCTATTGAAAAGAAAAACATTTCTTCAAAGGGACTCTGTCTTACTCTATTTCTTCCTTACGTTCCTGATCAGTTGGGGAGGCAGCTTTCTTGGAGTAGATCCGAAAGCTAGCTTTTAGTCATAAAACAATTTTACCTTTAAGCAATACTTTTGATGGTTCGTCACTGTCGCTCCGCTCCAGCTCCCTCCCGACCCTCCATCCCGTTCCTGTCGCGTCTTGAAGCTCTTAGGCAAGAGGGAAGGTTCCCCTCGCCTAGCCCCAACCAGTTGGGGCATACCCCTCGCCCTCTTGGACATTTTTCGGGAACCCTCGCGAGGGTGCTCGATCCCGAGCACAACCCACGTCCCAAAAAATGTGGGTTATCGCCGAAGTGAATGCTTTACGTCAAGATCTTATTGAGGGTTGCTCGATCGGTAATCGTCTTCCGCCACTCGTTGCGCGTAATCCCCAATTTGTCTGCTGGAAAGATGCCAATAAACACCCATACCACCTTCAACTCAACTTCGTTCCCAAAGAGGTCGGTTTGGATCAGTCGATGTTTCGTCTCAATCATTGCGTATAACAGTTCATGGAAATCGCCACTCACCGCAAACGACGCGCGCGCGCGCGCTTAAGGTTAAATTGAACCTTTATAGGCCAAAAACACATGAAAAAGGTTCAGTATGTCACTCTAGCTAGCTAATTATATTCTTAGATCAAGAGTTGATCTTAAGTGCCTAAAACTAAGATTCCAAATCATGATGAATTTTGTAGAGGTTGTGCGCGCGTGCTGAAATGTGTTAGCACCCGCGCTAACGTCCATCCATAACTTTAATTTATCACCAACAATTCTATAAAAAATATAATCCTAAGTGAATTAAAAAGTACTATCGGAGTTTTAACACTAATGAGTGGGGCTTCATCTAGCTGGCATGTTTGGAACAGAGTGAAATTAAGAACTCTATCCCTTACCCAAAAATCATTGCTTCATAAACAAGAATTGCGTGAAAGCCAGCGAGCGCGCGCGCACTCGTTAACTTTTAATTCGTTAAACGATTCATATATAAACTGGATTGAATGGGGGTGAATCATGGTGAGTGAAGAAATCGATAAAGTATCGGATCTAATTGGTATAGAGAAGAATCATGCCTTAAACCTCTTAAAA